>CALDQI010000708.1:0-2520 GCA_937911635.1 uncultured Pseudomonadota bacterium
GAAAAATTTAATCTAAAGCTGGTAAAGTTCAATTCGTGGAAAAAAATGTTAAATTCTGTAGATATAATTATATTCAGCACATCATCCAAAAAACCTCTGTTATCTGATATTGACTTAAGAAATATTGATTCCATTGTCCCAAGACTTACCGTCTGAGGAGGAGTACAGTACAAAACCCGTCGCTGCGTCCCCCAAAGTCCCACCAGAATCGCCCGATTGCCATGAGACCAATACACCATTGGAGGAAATAGAGGTCTGAATAAACTCCGGAGGCTCTGGTGGAAGGACGACTGCTGTACCATCTTTATCACCAAAATACTCCGCAATACCAAACGCCATCGCTCGAGCCGCGTCCCTACGAAAATTTGGGTCCAGTAAAAACTGTGTGTCGTAAGATGAATCGTGAAACCCCAATTCAATCAAAATAGAGGGCATCTCATTGTTGAATGAGCTATTGACCTCTGCAAAATTGGCGGTTTTGACACCTCTGTTGGCCCAATTGGAGTCGTGCATTTCCCAGATACCGTCTAGCACTCTATTGTGTACAAAATTCGCCAAATCAGCTGAACCAGCAACAGGACCCGACTCATCATAGAAGGTATCCGTTCCCGTCCCACCTCCAGCGTTCGAATGCCAAGAGAGATAGACTGCGTCTTCGCCAGCAGGATGTTCCCATGCCGCCCATCTAGATCGAGCTGAAGGATCTGAACCATTCCCATCTCCATATGGGTCATATACGCTACTTGGCGCACCGTTGAATTGGGTATACAACACTGCGGACTCTTCCCATCGCGGACGATTGGTTTGTGAACCGTATCGTTGAACATCTCCAGTACCACCACCAATGCGAACCGCATCAGCACTCAGCCAAAGACCATTTGAAGAGGAGTCCCCTATCAATTCTACAGTGAGAGAGTCAACGCCTTGTTCCAACCATAGAGTCTCAACATATTGCCAGGTTGAACCATGGACACGCTGATCAAAATGTCGATCAATCACCCCTCCATTGTGCGTAATGCGATAGTGTGCATTTGGATCGTTTCCAGCATCGGAATCCCAGCTAACGTAGACTGAGTAAAAGCCATCTTTTGGTACATTTGGAATCCAGGTGGAAACCGACCCAGAATTGGATGGAAATCGCCTAGTTGTACCAGCATCAAAGGGGTCTTCTCCATACGTGTATGGTGACGTATCAGCAAATCCAGCCAGGCCATTTTGAAATCCGGACCCAGATTCGGTGTACCCAGCCCCATCATTGTCTGCAATATCCATATTGGGATTCAAACCGCGTTCCTTAGCCGTAAAGACCTGTGCCCCCATATTTTCTAAATAGTAAATCAAATACTGATTCATCCCTTCTGGATTGTGAAAGTCCTCGACAGTATTGTGTAAATTACCGCGTTGGGTTGAAAATCTACCCAAACTTTCAAAATAATCCCAACCGTGACACTGACTCAAATAGACAGCCTTCCCACTCAGGACGCCCGATGTTGACCCAGGTTGATCAACTCCAATGCGTAAAGGTACATTGGGAATATCAACGCTAGACCAATGAGGGTATTTCTCCGGAACCGTTGTCAATGAAGCCTGAAAGTCATTCAGTGTCATCAAATCACCGTCCACATCAACGAATATGTCCAGTGGTCCTTCTCTATTTTCAATACCGTGTGCCGTTTCAATCCATAAGTCGATTTGGGACACCTGATGTGGTTCTACAACCCAAGTATCAGATGGATTTGCAAGAGACGAAGAAATAAACAATGAAAGAATGGATGACATTAATTTCTCCACAGTCAAAATAGATGGTTCGGTATCTACATCGTATTCTATCCGCTTGTACTTAAACGAACCATTTATCGGTATACACAGAATGTTCACACATGTAGATAAACATAAATCAACAGACGGTTGAAAGTCGGCAAAAAACCTAGAATGGGCTATGATGTTGATATGGACTTGCCCAATAAAAACAGCTACCCAAGATACTACAGTGGATATACACTTCTTGAATCCATTGGACACGGTGGTATGTCCGCAATTGACTTGGCGCAAACAACTGTGACAGATGCGCAGTATGTTCGCTTTGTGGTCATCAAGCGCATGCATGCACATCTAGGAGAAACGGACGACTCCTACATTCGAATGTTTCAGGATGAAGCACGGATATCTGCAGAACTCCAACATGAAAATATCGCTCAAGTCTACAACTTCGGTCAGTTCGACAATGAATTCTTCATGGTCATGGAGTATGTACCAGGCTTAGATTTGAGAGAGTTACAAAAGGGATTGGCCAGTCAAAACAAAGGCATACCAATTCGAATTACACTAAAGGTTTTGTACGATATCCTACAGGCTCTCGATTACGCACACCACAGAGTAGATACGTTTGGTCAGTCACTCAACATTGTTCATCGCGATGTCAACCCGCGAAACGTCATGCTGAGTATTCGAGGTGAAGTCAAACTCATTGATTTTGGGGTTGCCAAAGCCGACAACCGAATGGATCAAACAGTGGGACAC
>CALDQI010000709.1:0-6413 GCA_937911635.1 uncultured Pseudomonadota bacterium
TGCTCGAAATATGCGCCATCCTTGACCGATTTGCTGGTTATATTGAGGTCGATGAACAGGCTTTACGAGAGGTTTATATTCGTCGTACACTCAAGCGTGCCGAAGGCAAATGGGACAGTGGCAAATTGGTTCTTCCAAAATATAAGAAAAAGTCCAAAAGCACCTCTGCCTTCTCCTCGTTAATTGGCGTGGAGATAAACCGAAATCAGGCCAATATAAACATGACGCTTGAAAAAGAAGTGTTCCTATCTGATCGAGAGAGTGGTCTACCTTTACGCCAGGTCGAAGATATCGATGTATCAACGCTAAAAGATTACCGTGCCTTTACGATTGTCGGAGATGGCACTCTAAACCTACCATGGATCGATCTTCGAATATTCTCCGTGGCGGCATTAGAAGCTCTGATTCAGGTGGGCAGCATCCCCAAAGAGACGGAATTGGGTGAGAAGGTTCGCATTGAGTTCTCTCATCGACCCATTCTTAATTTTGCTCAAGAGTTTAATAATCTTGATGGGGTGATGGAAGAATTTGCGCTGCTCAATATATTTCAACGCTGCCTGAAGAGCTTGATCAAGGGACAGTCCAACAAACTGTCTGGAAAACAAATACAAGCACTCAAAGCGCACTACATCACTCCAAGTAAGACGATTAATTTCCCTTCAACCAGCGCTTTTCCCAACATGATGCTTGCAATTAAACGCGGTTTTGTGGATGTTCGAACCGCTTTTATGATCAACATCGGCACGATTGATATCCCTTCGACCCAAAGCTTCTCTACACCCAATGAATATCTGGAACGCTTCTATGTCGATCAACAAAATGAACGCGTCAAGTGGATTGACTTGTTGGATCCAGACAAGGTCCCGCAGCGCAAAACATTGAACTCTCAAGTCAAAATCAACACCGCAGATGAACTTATCCTTCCGCTACTTGACGAGATATTGGGGATCAACCCCAAACGAGAACAACTACAAGACTTACTCATAGAACTGGATTGCAAAAGATATATTCCTGTTTTTACAGATTTCGCTCAAAGAGATTTTGATGCAGCCGAAGTAATTGCGGCCTTTGATGCGGTCGTCCAAGCGGCCCAAGCGAAGGAGAAGAGTCTACAAGAGAAATATATCTCCCCTCTAGTGTTCTACATCGGGGCCACGGGTGTTCTTCCAGACCAATTTGCGACAAAGGGCTATGATGTCCAAGAAGTTAGGCACAATTATCCAGACATTCGCATCCCAAAGGAGCAAGAAGATGGTACTTTCTACATTTTGGGAAAAGCGATTATTTCTGTGTTCCCGAAAGAAGTGTATTACTCTGTCACTTCTGCTCAGGGAGACTCTTGGGAGCAGTTCCTAAAGGAAAACGAAGCAGAGTTGTCGTGGTTTATGGCTCCAGGAATTCAACAAAACATCCCAATGTCGATGCTTATACAGAGTGGATGGAAAGTGCATTATCGTCAATCATATGGTACTGTGACAAGACTGTCAGATATTGCCAACTGTCCTGGAAGGATGATTTTGGTCGGCGCATGTAACAATGACAACATGCTTTTGTGTGCACATGCCGAGAAGTCGAAACTCTTTCTAGCTGGAAATAACACCATCCGAATTCATCAAGCCGGACAAGACGTGTATTGGTATTTTAGAAACCACAACAGTATGGGATTCTCACCAAAAAACGATGTCTCATGGGGGGTCGATACAAATCCTGGAGCACTTCGTTTAAGTTGGCATCTAGATGGTTATTGTGGTGGGTATCGCTTGGGAGACATGACCGATCTACTGTCGAGTTCTTATCAAAAGATTGTAATGTATATGGATTAACGCCCACGTACATTACAGTCTGGTTGGATCAAAGACAGTCATCCATCCAAGTCTAAGACTTCTGATCTCGATGAACATACTGCCTTTCCAGAAAACAGACATCAAAATCGCCGACTCAATATGCTTACACAGTCTCAAACCAGATTATTTAAGCCTCCTTTTGACATCAATGATGTTAGGATTAAACGTAGACATCCGAAATTGATTTGTATCGATTACATATGGACCAACAATGCTTTCAATAATATTTCAGTTTCTTCTCGCCTGTGCAACTTCAGCGAGCGAACAACCAGAACCATCAGAAGAGAGTGTTGTACCAATCTCAACGGGGGAACTCAACTCCGAGACGAACGATGCCAATCTACCGGCAGTGGAAGAAGCAAAATCACCTCCTCCAATCTTGACCGCTCACAAGACGATTGCCGTTTTTAACGGTTTTAGGATCACATCTTTGTGTACCAGTTTAACGGCTGATTGTCCTTACAAATGTGGAAATACGACAGAAGAAGCCTTCTTTACTATTCTGGAATATACCGACGACACGCCAGATGAGTCGACCGGAGTGACCAAGAAAGATTCCATATCTTTTTCGGTGCACGCCCTACCAAAATCACTAAGAGACAACCTAACCCTTGAAGACAAAGTACGACTTCATTGGACCGAGGAAAGCCCTCCTGATGATCCGCAAAAGGATAATGCTCCTGCGAATTTTCTATCCTCGTTCAAATTCTCCTCCGGTAAATTAAATCACATCGAATGTTTGGAGGAGTGTGGTCAGGGGGAAACTTCTCGATGTTTTACCTGTAATCCTGACTTGGACGGGAACGACTTTGAAAAGTTGGTGGAAATGGGTTTGGCAACGAGGCAAGAAGCAAAGATCAGTGCACGGGATTTAAAATACTACCTGAAGATTGATGTCTATAAAGACACCGGTCCAGAGACAATTCCCAAAGACGATTACGAGACACTAGGGATAAACAAACAACTAACGAAAGCCCGTGCGCTTCTGAAAAACCAGCTGTCCCTCAAGTTGGAACGAGAATGCTTTGACAAGATAGATCTGACTGATCTTTACAAAGATTGTAGTGCGAGAGTCGACTGTACAAAGAAAAGACTCTTGGGTCTAGAGTTCGATATTATCGATACAAAAGTCAATTCGATTACGGTTTCCAAGGATGAAACTGGTACCCAACTTCAAGAATGTTTCTCTCAAAACATTCAGACGCTAAAACTTCGAACTCCATACAATCTAAAGGTTCGGCTCAGCATTAGCATAGTCAAATGACTGGTCCGAAAACGAACTAGAGATGGAGACTGCAGATCCAAGAAAAAACGACCACAAGACAGATGCTTGTGACCGCTCGTTTTGGTCTTGGGGCAAAGAGTCAATCCGTAAGCCCAGACCTTTACGTTCCACGTATGGACACTATTCAGCCTTTATCCGGACGTGAATCGTCATCCCGTCCTGATTTTTGACGGCACCACCCAAATCGGAATAGGGCTCAAAACCATAATCGGTCGACTTGATCGGAAAAGATCCATTGACAGAAAATTTGGTGGCCTTCTCATTGTCTACAGATATTCGTGCCGGCATTGTAATCGACTTGGTCACACCGTGAAGTGTAAAGTCCCCAGAGATAGACTTGTCTGTACAGGATGTAGATTTAAACTCAATGGTCTTGTGCGTTTCTCCATCCAACTGCTTTGCAGAAAGCATATTTTTACGAACGGCTTTTCGATCTGAATCAGAGATGGACTTTTCAAAACCTTTGCGAATTTTCGCATCCTTTTCTTTTGAAGCGGCGAGCGAGCGAGATTGTTCTGAATCCACTTCCAAATCTGCCACATTCAAAGAAATATTGATTTTGCAAGCAGACAGGTCTTCAGCATCCCATTTAATGGAGCTGGTCAGATTCGTTGCGCGGATGGCATGATTGTGTGCAGCCGCACTGAGCAGAGTTGAGTCATCTTTATACACGGTCACATACAAATTCCTGCCTTTTGAATTGAGGGTATATTCCTGCGGAGCAGCCTGAACAGACATCAGACTAGCCATAAAAATTGAAAACATAGTTATATTCCTTAAAATTTTAGTGCGTTCTACAAACGTATGGATCAATGAACATATTCCAACGAATCACACGAATGGTGAAATTGAAACTCCTCGGTCCCAACTCACACCACCCATACTAACTAATTCGAATCTATATCTGCTATCACTCAAATTAAAATTATCAATATGACTAAGCCGTTTCAATCTTTCGATATCATTAGATGAAAGACTTCATCAGATGAAAGACGTCGTCTTCATGCACCACGATCGCAACAAATTGCTCTCCGAGACAATACAAAAGCCACATCAATAGTCAATTTTCCAATACTGCCGTCACTTTTAAATCAGATTCATGGTTCGATTGCACGATTCAATGCCATTTTTATATGCTACTCTAACCAAATAATGTAGTGTAACGATGGTGAGTTGATGTATGTCCTCATCAAAATACTTTGGCGACCAAATCCTATGAGTAAACAACATCGTAAAAACGCCCTTCCTACCGATCGTTCGCCTCGGAGAATACAGCCTCAAAATATTCCGGCAGATGGAGTTGGAAATCAGGCTCGCCTTAAAGATATGAATATGTCTACAGCCCACGAGACTGAGCGTCCCGACATATCAGACTCGGACACGGCTATGACATTACAGGATGGTCGTTGGAGTGATCGAAGGACATGGGTGAACCGTCAGGTTCCAAATCCAGGAGATGCAGTAGAAATTCTGGCTGAACACAATATTATCTATGATCAAAACGCATTGGACGAAGATCCACTCCGAAGCTTAGATGTATTCGGGACACTTCGCTTTGACTGGAAAGATGATACACATATGGTCATTCAAGATCTCAATGTACAAAGCGGTGGAAATCTTATCATTCGTGGTAGAAAGAAAGGAGAAGCCCTCGCTAAAGATGTGAATGCTGGAATTGAGTTTTCAGCCGTCAAAGGACAAGAACCCAATGCGAGTTCTGAGGACTTTGCACATCAGCTTGGACTCTTCAGCTACGGTGGGAATATCGATATGATTGGCCGAGAAGTTGATCGCATCGCTGAGGTGGATGGCAGTATCGGTGCCAAGTCCAAAAAGATGAAAGGTGATCATCGACTCAAAAAAATGGGTTGGAAAAAAGACGATCAAATCTTACTTCCTGCGGACGGATTTAGATACGATAAGGACCTCGCCAATGAAGTTGTCACCTTAAATCAGACGGATAAAAATGGTACTTCCTTCAATGAACGAACAAAAAATAGCCATGCCCCTATCGGAGAGGGTGAACACTTTGAAAAATTGAGAATGGCAAATCTGTCTGGCAATATCAACATTACATCTCGCAATGAAGAAATCAACCAACGTGGTCATGTGATGATTATGAATGATTCAATGGAGCACCAGAGCCACATGAATCAGGATTCTCACCCGATGAATGATCACGATATGGGGGGGGAACCTTCGCCAGGCAAAAGTAGCTTTGACAGTGTCGTCTTCAGGAACCTTGGACGTACAGACAAAACAAGAGTATTAAACGACGAAGACAACCAAAGAGGAATGTACGCTGTTCATTTCCATGAAACAGGACCGGAGATTCAGCACGAGGTTAAGAACAGTGTGGTCCACGATTCTCCAGGTTGGGGCTTTGTGAATCATGGTAGCAACGTCAATTTTGATGAGAACGTATCTTACGGGGCTAAGGGAGCAGGTTTTGTAGCAGAAAGAGGAGATGAGCGTGGACGAATGCGCGGCAACCTCTCCGTTGGTAGCTCTGGTGTAACCGATAAAAATGGATACCCTGTCCACTCTGGTCGGCGTCTGTATCTCAACAATCCAGATCGATTGGCTGAGGCAGATGTAGGTTGGCATGGACACGGCTTCTTTATTTCAAGCCCTTTCATGAAAGTTGAAAAAAATGCAGCAATTGGCAATCGAGACAGTGGGTTTCTAATGTATGGACTGGGCCTAGACGGTTCGAGTGTGGAGAATCGCGATTCCGGATTGGGACCGATGACAACAACGATTCCTATGGATTCCTTAACACCCGAAGAAAAGGAAAAGATTGGTTTTGAAGAGCCATTACGCCACTGGCATGACAAGAACACATCTTATTCTGACGAAACGCCCATCATGGATATTCCACTGATGCACCCTTGGAGAGATAACTATGCGGGAGCAAACCATAAAGGTGGGCAATGGCGTTATGGTCGCTCCTTTAATACAACGGTAGCAAACAAGTTCGCACAGATTAATAAGAAGAAAAAGAAGGGTGAAGAGGAAGAAGCTGAAGAAGATGAAGAAAGTTCAGAAAACGTGTCGCAAATCGCGCAAAATGGATTAAATAATTTTATGTCCAAAAAATCTGTATTTGACCGCCTTTATGATAAGGTAATGGTTAACGAAAATTACGGCGAGATGGAAGAGATGGATGATCTCGATGCTCTCGGCCTTGATGATGCCACACCTGATGCTGAAGTTGATGAAGCAGATGGTGAGGAAGAAGTAACAATCACTCTTGATAAAGAGCTTGCACAACACCTTTGTGA
>CALDQI010000710.1:0-5942 GCA_937911635.1 uncultured Pseudomonadota bacterium
TAGTTTTTTTTGTAATAGTTATTAATCCTTTAACTATATCTTCCACATTTAAAAGATTAATATATAAATTTTTTGATACAATTTTTGTTGTTCTGTTAGCTAAATAATTATTTCTTAATGTGTTAATTAATTTATTTCTTTTATCACCAAAACCAAACGTATCAAGACCGACAGAATACAATGGAAATGAAGTTTGCGCAAAGTCTTTAAGTGCCAGAGATTCATTGAAATATTCATACAACTCACGCGCGGTATTTTCATTCAACACTGTGTCGTCTTCCAATGTGTCGAAGTTGATACTTGGAAGAATATTGATCAAGTTCTGACTTGTGATTCTTGCAATATTCAAACAAAACGCCCTATACCTTTTATCGGATATTTCTGGAGGGTCTGGTGGTAAGTATGTCCTTGGGAATGCAGCCCAAGGTTCCTTTAAAAATAGAGTGGTCGATCCAATTACTTCTGATGCACATACGTTGCAGAAGGTGTCTTCTTGATCGGTGTACGTTCTTTCATCACACGCGAAACATACACTGGAGTTAGACTCATTCACGAAGGAAAGATTTTGATTACCATACCATTCTATCCATTGTTGGGATGAGTAGTCCTTTGCCTGTGAATCTTGAAGCTCTAGAATCAACCGATTTAATGGATATGGTGAGAATTGAACATGGATTGGTTGGTGAAATGAACGTGTGATGTCGTCATCTCCAGTATACAAACTGGGAACGATTCTTGCGGAGTATGGAATAACGACTTCATTTGAATTACTAAAAATCTCTCGAACTGTTTCTATAAAGTAATCTCTCTCAAACAGTTCTTGTCGATCTTGGTGCCCAATCAAAAGACTGTAGTCAATCAATTTGGTAAGCAAGCGATTGGCTTTATCCTCACCAGTGTACAACAGATGAGTATCTGTCTTTAGTTGTCGTACCAACTGAGTGTAAAGCATCTTTGTGTGAAATACGTGCCCATGTTCAATCTTGTCTAGAAATAACTTGTTTCGTTCAAAAATACTCTCGAAACTCATCATGATATCTGACTCTATTTCACCCTTTTGAAAAACAATAATTGAACCAATAAATAGATCCAATGAAGCCAGCGTGTCTTGATTGGCACTGAAGTCGTCATCATCCCAGAAGTCAAGATCAGTTGTGTCTAAGCTTACGAATGCGTTATTTTCATCAACAGCATTCCAATCCAAAATATTGTATAGATGATTAAAGTTCAAAAGATGTTCCAACCATCTGGACTCTTCATTTTTCCATCGGACATCAGAATTTTCGAGAATTTGTCTGAGTCTACATGTTTTTGTCACCTCAGTATACTCGAAAATAAAGATGCTGAGTCCCATCATCCAACAAATCTTGTTGTATAGTTCTCTCAATGTGTATTGATAATACTCATTAATCTTTGGAAGTTGTAAATTTGATAGCCCAGTCTTCTGTAAATAGTCAAAGAACAATAGCCCTGCACGCCATATGATATTTTGGGTGTCAAAGTTAATGCGTATTAGCCAGATATCAGTAAGACATACCTGCTCGTACATCTTGAGTCCGAATGTCTGTTCAACAATATCGAGGAACATATTTTCAGTGTGGTGGAATATGTTCTCTGTATTAAAGTAATGTTGAATGGAAAACCGACTTGCAAGTATCTCAAAATGTGGAATGGTTTGCCAATGTTGTTTCATCCATTTAGTCAAAGTATCCAATACTTTTATGTGATCATCTGATGAATCATTTGGGTTCCAGTTGGGACCTAAAAAGAATAGATTGGGCAATTCATCCAACTGAAATTGGAAATCAACCAAATTAACGTGCTCCGCTTTTGATACAACCCATACATCTTCTTCAATATGTGATTTCTCCACATATGGTGGTGCAGCTTTCCAATCAGCTGAAACAAAAAATAAGTCATTTTCGTCAATGATGTATTGTGATCTTTTGGAAATATATTGAGATTTTAATAAATCTCCCAAGAGGGATTTAAGTTCAGTTGCAAAGTTCAGGTTTTCATGCTGATTTGCGAAATGTTCCAATACTGAAACAGGTAAGCCTTTTGGAAACAATGTACATAAGCGCCTAAATAGAAACCCTGTCATGGCATATTTGTCACAGATATCCCAAAATGAAGCAGATACTGGTTTAGATGGTCCTTGTGAATCGGTTTGTGATTCTGGCTTTGGTGAACGGGGGGACTGCTGAATCGTTTGGTCACTCTCTAAAACACTTGAGTCTTGGGCATTGATGCTCCGTTCAAACTGTTGCAACTGACTGAGCCCCTCATACCATCCCATCAAATCGGCGAGTTCGATGTAATCGGATAAGGTTCCAGAGTGGTATTCTTTGCGCCGACCCTCTGTAGAAACGGTACCCTCGCTGAGTTGGAGAAGTAGATTGATATTCAATCCCATTGTCTCGAAATGTTTATGATTTTGTTCCGTCTGCTTCGCTAGTTCACATAACTCTCTAATGACAGATCGAATAGTCGATTGGCTTAGTATGGCTTGGGATGTTTGACGCAAAATACGATCGTTAAACCCCACGACAAGCACACTGTCGGTTGATAAGTCTACATGCTTCGCTAGCACACCTGCACTCAACAATTGGGCCAAGTCGGTTTGGTCGTACTGAACACCAAATACAGATTGTGCCAGTTGTACAAGCATATTTGTGTCGATACACCCATCAGGTAAGCAGGCTACCACGCCAAGTAACTGTAACGTCTCCTTGCCTGAGTAAGCCTCCACATGCGATCGAAGTTGTAGGGCTGCGAGTTCTTGCTCTTCAATAGTGAGTTCTATACTGAGGGCTTCATCGGAGCTGAGTTTCCTGCCTTCTCGCCTACGTCGTTTGGTTGGCATCCGAAGCAATTTACCGTCATTCCAAGTTAAGGAGCGACCGTTTACGAAATGTATGATGCGTTGGAATTGAATATTTTGTAGTCCAACGATTTGGACACTGATCTGCTCGCGGTCTCTTTTGGAGGGTAATTCTTCTGGGCGCTCAGGGGGCATTCGTCGTACATAGGGAGGTCTGGATTCTACACGCCAAGGATGGACCCATATGACCTTACAACCGCTGGGTAAAGGTTCCAAATAGTCTATTAACTGACCGCGTTGCACAAGCGGGGATAAACCGTCTGAGATGAACAAAACCACACAGTGCTTCGGATTGGGTATATCTATAGCTGCCTTGGTTATAGATTCTTTGGTAAGGTTGGGTATGAGTACACGATAGAAGTGAACATAGGTTTCCGCCACCCGTTTTATAGAGTCCTGCAATTCATCGAATGGTGCCAAGGAATCCGTTCGTTCTTGTATGATGATCAGTGTGGAATCACTGTGAGATTCAGGTGCAAATACTGGTAATAGATCATCGATAGAAGCACTTGTAGATACCGTTTCTGAGATGTTCAAGTACCGCTGATTGTTTGTCTGTGAAGACTGAAGTATTTGACGGAGTGTTCGCGCCATTTCTAAATCGTCAAACAAGGGAGGTAGAGTTTGATTGATTTGTACGGACAGATTGTCTTGTGATCCAGAGCCGAAGTTTACCTTAGGTTCATCACCTTCTACAGATACTTGTGCAGTATTGGTACGTTGCGGCGTTTTTCGTTTAACTTCAGGATCACGAGACGATAGTGTATCGATTTCCTTCTCATTGGTATCAACTGTAAGTGGGGTATGCTCCGACTGTACAGTTGTTTCAGGACTAGAGAGTTCCTCTTGTGTTTGAGGCGAAGAAAATCTGAGACATTGTTCCAAGAGCCAGAGCAGTTCTGCTTGCTCGAGGTTACTTCTTTGACTCACCGTTCCAACCATTTTATGAGTGTTGCAGCAAAATCCACATCGTTACTCATTGCCTCGGAGTGCGCTATGAAGAAGGCATTCAACATGGCATCTGTTGGGAGTTCGGATTGTAGCAATGCCTTTATGGTCCGATCATCAAAATCTATAGTGGTGTGTTGAAAATGTGCTTGGATGACACGTTTCATTTCTTTTTCGTCGTGTCTTCCGAATTCGACAACGATGCAACGTCGTCTGAACGCTTCGGAAAAATCGCGTTCTCCGTTCGATGTGATAACCAAAATTGGAGGGTGATGCATTTGAACATGTCCCTTTAAGTCAGTCAAATGTCGCTTAATCTGGTCATCTTCAGTGTATGTACTATCCGTACGTCGGTACTCG
This sequence comes from uncultured Pseudomonadota bacterium, assembly GCA_937911635.1. Taxonomy (GTDB): domain Bacteria; phylum Myxococcota_A; class UBA796; order UBA796; family UBA796; genus CAJWHX01. The sequence continues at coordinate 4,193 of CALDQI010000710.1, forward strand.
GGTATATCAAAGTGTCCTTCTTCTAAAACATGTAGTAGATCATTTGGCAGATCGTAAGATGCTTTATCCAATTCGTCGATAAGCAGGACTCTGGGTGCTTTCCATGGAAGAAGAGCCTCTCCAAGTGCTTGTAAGTGAATAAAGTCTTGAATAACTGTTTTGGCTACATCTGCTTTAATAGAACTGAGATGGCCAACTGCATCATAGAAATACAACCCATCTTGCAATGTGCTTCTAGAGTTGATTGGCCAAACTAGAGGTGTGCCCAATTGTAATTTATGTGCCAAAAAATACGCCAATGAGGACTTCCCGATTCCTGGAGGTCCTTTCACCAATAATGGTCGCCTTAACAAGAGTGCTGCATTGATGGCGGCATAGCCTGTTTTGAAAGGAGAATGTTCTGTTGTAGGTGGCATAATGAAGGTTGAGCCGCGAGAACTCGGTACGGTTTCTTGGAGGATGCTCAATAGAGATTGTGGATCGCTTGTAGGGCGTCGCCAAGGTGGAATATTTTGAGGGTCCAGCCATTGTTCTCTCATGTCCTTGGTAACTTGTTCGGCATTTTCTGTGATGAGGTTGAGCATGGTCAGCATCCTTACTGGGTTCGCATGGTAGATGTTTGATGATAAACGGTTTGCCATTCTTTAAATGATATGGTGGTTGAGATGTAATTTTTATGATTGTCTTTGTTATGCTCTCCTAGACTGGAGAGCAGTTCTAGAGGACTTTTCGAAGATATAAGGCGGTCTAGTTGCTCCTTAGACAACACACATGAAAATACAGTAATTTCTTGATCTACATTATAATATTGGATGATGTTTTCCATAGATGGCGTATGTCGTTGCGTCCAGTAGACTTTTGCTTTGGGATCAAATCGTTCGTTTATTTCATTTTCTGTTTTACATGGAAAGAGGAGGCAATAGTCCTTGGAGGTATCAAGATAAACAGGCGTGTTCTTTGCGCTGGTTGATAAATGATTGTCTTCAAACCACGTTGGATTAACGATGGAGGTAATTGTCAGAAAGTTATATTTTATGATGAGTGGAGTAACATTACGAGGGAACTTTTCATTCCATGGTAATGCGCTCATGACGTCGTTAAACTCTGGTAATTCCAATAGTAAGATCGCTTGCGGACCTATAAATCGTTCATTGAATGACCCTGTTTGCATTAAATAGTCAAACAACAGTGTACACTGTCGGGTAATACTAAAGTTCTCACGTTTATTGTAAGGATAGATTTCTGTTAGCCAAGTTTGCACTTCAGGATAGGAAATTGGACGCAGAGGTTGATTGACCAATCCAGACTTAAACGAGACGTCTGTGATCATTGGTTGTCGTTGTGTCATTTGAAGGTGGACTACCGTAAGATAAACTATTTGTTCATTATCAATGTTTTGAACCCGAATGAGCCTATCACGCTTTTCTGTCCATTTTTTACATATGTCAGAATTTGTTATGTCCATTGTTTTGAGGACGGTTGTCATTGTATCAAAGTTCTGTTCAAGGAATCTGTAGTAATCGAGATCTTCTTTTTTTCTACGACCGCATTCTTTATCGATACAACGTAATATGTCTATCAGGTCTGACTCCTTAGACCATGAATCTACATATCGGTATTGTTGCTTGATTTTATCAGAATACGAACGGCTGAAATCTTCAAGTATCTTATTCCACTTATCGTATATTGTCTGATTTTCAGCGGTTTGAGTCTCTTTCAGTTCCTCGTGCATTAGTTCTTCCATTGTATT
>CALDQI010000711.1:0-2724 GCA_937911635.1 uncultured Pseudomonadota bacterium
TAATTTAAATAATAGAAAAAATCCATTAGAGCTTTTACGTTGTATAAAAAAATTAATTTCGGAAGGTTACAGTAATCTTTATCTAGAAATCTGTGGAGATGGTATTGATCAAGACTGCGATGGTTCAGATTTGGTTTGCTACACAGAGTTGTCCAATACCGTTACCTGGAACGGCTATGTGTACGCTTCAATTGATAATCATTCGGTCAATGATGGTAGCGTGTACTGCCAAAACAACTATGTCTCTCTGCCCAACGGTTGGGAATTGGCAGAATATGTTTCTGGAATTGAAAGCATGATTCACTCCTACGGGTGGGGGACACACTGTATGATTCTTGCAAATGGTAACTCATATGGAACCTCAAATTATGGTTATGGCGGTTGCGGGGGTGGTGTACTGGGTCAAAGTGGCAATAGTTACAGAGCGAACTCGTGCTCTAGACGTGTACTCATACGTCGCTCTGAATAATTGTTGTTCAACTTTGGCTCTGTATCTGTCCAGTGCTATAGTAAGTTGGTAATGAAATTAGGAGAAATGATGAAAAATGTAGTTTGGTTAAGTGTGGCATTGATAGCTTGTAACTCTAGTGGTTCGGTTGTTCTCGACAAAGATGGCAATATCGTTGATGACACTGCTGTCGTAGACACAGAAGATACTGGCACTGGAGACACAGAAGATACAGTAGATACAGACACAGAAGATTCTGATACTCAGGATACAGAAGATACTCAAGATACGGATGATACTCAGGATACTGATGATACCGAAGAGCCGGTAGAAATACCAGAAGACAACAACAATCCGAATATCTATCCAAATTACTGGGAAGGCACTCGAGTGTTGAGTTACGATGGGTGTTCAGAGACCATCACGGAGTATGGTACAGAGGTGAGCGAAGACTTTGCAAACTGGATGAGTGTCTGTAACTGTGATGAGATTTACTATGTGCAAGTGAATACATCTTCAGCATGTGGACTGGGAATCCAGACAGATTTTTATAGAGCCGTGAAATACAACGGTTTTGAGATGGATATTTTATATTATCCTGACGCCAATCCTTCTGCACCATATGAGCCATCTCTACTCGCTACAGCGACAATTACAGAAGATGGTGAAACGTGGTCTTATGAATATGCTGCTCAAGCCTCCGATGGGACTGCAAACCTTGATGGTCTGGTTAACTTCTTCGAATAGGCACTCTGCATGGATAAAGATAGATGGGCAAGTGTTGGTCGATTGAGTCAGCCAATATAGTCCGTCCAATCAAACGTACTCAGTTGGTTTTGTATCGTATGTGACAAAACGATAACATTCCCCACAAACATGTCCTGAACCAATTTTATTCGGATATAACGTGAACATCTACACATCAAGGGGGCAAGATGTTGGCGGGTTTGTTGTTGATTGGCTGTATGGAATACACTGTGGATGCGACCAAGGATCAAAACCTAGGTGCTGATACCGCGGACGGAGAGCTCTTTGGTGATGCTGATGGCGATACGGATTTTGATGATTCTGGAGATTCAGAAGAACCAACGATAGAAGAGTCCGTTGCAACAGAAAAGATGTACGCAAATACTTCTGGGACACTGTACCAAGTAGACCCAGAAACAGGAGAGATGACCTATATTGGTGACTTTAAAGAAGATGGTCAACCTGTAGATCGTTTTGAAGACATCGCGATTGACTTGTCTGGACACATGTACGGTGGAACAGGTGAGTATATGTACCTCATCAATCCAAATACTGCTGAAGTCCGCGCCATCTGTCCACTGGAAATTGATACCACGGCATTGACATTTACATCGGACGGAGAGTTAATCATCGGTGTGGATAGAGCGTTGTACACATTTGATGTTGTGGATTGCAGTCTCTCCATATTGATTTCCAATTCCGAATATGAAACATCTGGCGATATCGTTGGGCTTCCAGATGGGTATTTATATTGGTCTGTTCGAGGAGATGGTTCTGATCGATTGATCAAAGTCAATCCCCGCACTGGATATGAAGTACAGGTAGGTTCAATCGGTGAAGCGAGACTCTATGGAATGGGCTATGCCAACGATAAACTCTATGGTTTTTCAGGCACAGGTATCATTGTAGAAATAGACCCACACACCGGATGGAGTTCCTTTATGAAAGAAGTGAATGACCTTTCTTGGTGGGGTGCCACAACGAATCCGGTTCGTTGGGAATAGAGGGGTTTCCTTCCATCGTGACCTCCCATTAAATCTAAGAGGTGCACAATCCGAAGAAATCGGATATAATGAGCACGTTTACACAGGTACGAGGAGGCACGTATGTCTTGGAGAGTAGTATTTCTGGTTGGATTGATGGGCTGTGCCCCAGACACTGTTGCGCCAGGTACACAGGATTTGGGTGAGTTTGAGAGTTGGGGGTCTGGTATAGATGGTTTTGTCGCTGCTGCGGTGACAGATACAGGATCTACTGGAACCACTGATGCAACTTACGATGGTGAATTAGATGATGAGCTTTATAACGTTTCAGAATTCGAAACTGTAGATATAGCTTCTACACATGACAATGCAACTCTTGAGCTAGATACTTTATGGTCAGGTATTACAGATCTTAACGCTGCTGCAAATGTAAAAACATATCAATTGACAACTGCGGTTAATTCCACAGCAATTGCTTTTACGTTGAATGGTGTTTCTTACACAACTGCTGCCACTGACGGTAGTGCGACTGATGATGAAGGCGCA
>CALDQI010000712.1:0-2905 GCA_937911635.1 uncultured Pseudomonadota bacterium
TGGAAGATCCACTCCATCAATATGAAGTTGCCAAATCACTTCGGTATCGACAGTCTTGTTGTTGTCTAAAACATCGTTCAGTTTCTCTAATTCCACATGTAAATCAAACTTATCAGAGAGTGTAAGTTTCTCCAGTTTATCCAATTTTGAAATGGATGCCGGCAGTGTTGTGATCGCAGACCATCGTGAAAAAATAAGCGTTTTCAGATTTGTACAGGCACCAATCGATTCTGGTAGTTCCTTTTGCTGATCTCTTCTTATTTCTAGATATTCAAGATTTGGACAGGCAGAGAGGGTCTCCAAGTTAAAATTACCTTCGTTAATTTCGAGATATTTAAGATTGGGCCACCATCCAAAATCAAGTTCCTCACCATTTTCAAAGGCCAATTGATCCGGCTTCTTGTAATTATTTCTTTTGGAGATAACTGCCTTTTCTAGATTGCTCATTTTGGACAACACATCCCAAAAGGAAAGTAAGACATCTTGAGGACATTGCAACACCCGCAACGTCGATGGCAAGTGTTTCAGTTTAGGGTGATGGGTAAGTTGCATACTGGTTAATGAAGTGCATTCTCCAATCGAATCGGGAAGTCTCTCCAACTTGCTTGCAGAGTGCAAACTCAATGTCTCCAAATTCTTCAGTTGACCGATGCCTTCAGAGATCTCTTTGATGTCGCTGGAATCTAATATAATTTTCTTCAAGAGAGTCAACTCTCCTATCCAATCAGGCAAAGTAGGAAACTTTGTACTATTCAAAGTTAACGATGTCAAACCTGTCAACGAGCGGATACATTCCGGAAGTTTCGTTAAAGGATTGGCTCCTATGTGCAGAGTATGCAGTTTGCTACAGCGGCCAATACTTTCAGGTAACGAAGTCAGTTCATTGTCAAAGAGATCTAAGACCGTAAGATTGGGAAACGAGTCCCATATGTCGTCTAACTCTGTCCACTCTGACCGTTGCAGTTGAAACTTCTCTAGAACAGTGTGATGCTTCAGCATCGACGGAAGAGACTTAAACGCTGGATTGTTTAACGAAACCTCTTTCACCCTCGATACGGCCGTTTCACCACACTTCGCCCGATATCCGAGCACCCACAGTGCTACATATCGACGATGGGGCCCTTTGGTTAACCATTGGGGATAATAGTTCTCATAATCGTGATGCAGAGACTTCAGAGCCGCTTCAATTTCACAAATCTTATGCCAAAAGAACTTATCCTCATCGTTTTCTAGACAATTCTCCAGTAACTCGAGACCTTGAACAACAAACGCAAAGTTCTCACTGGCGAGTAACTCCACAATATTTTGTAAGTATTCTGACGACATTCACGCTCCATTTTGTTGCACAATTGTGTGCCACTCTTTTAGTAACCAGTTCCGCGCTGGCTGAACGAACACCGGTGGATTCTGTAAAGTGCCCATATGATACCATGCCTGCTGAAAATAAGGTAAAATATTTGGGGGTGCCCGTTCTTCGATCCATTCTAAGCAAGTTGGTAAATGTCTTGAAAATCGACCGTGGTTAACAAGTTCTATGGGTCCAATAGACCGCAGCAGTTGCTTGACCATGCAGGCGTTCGCTTCATGATTAGAGATCAGTTGGTCTGGTAATTTGTGAATGGCAAAAGTATCCCAATGAACTTTTGCGGTGGTAAAGTCAGCGGCGACAGGTTCCAAATGCAGTCTTAGACCAGCAACCAGTTCAGATCGTGTATGCAACAAAAGACGCATCAATACATCAGAAGAGACCTGTGATCTCTCCATCAAATATACATCGACAGGTCTCTTTTCTATCCGAATCGTATCCTGCAATAACTGATGGATCGTCATCCAATGCGTACGTTCAGCCACGAGGATAAAGTCGATATCAGATTTGGGATGGGGTTCCCGAGCCTCCAATGCTGAACCACGAAGATAGAGAGTCGCATCCAACTCTAAGAACAATGGACGCAAAGGAGCAATCAACTCTTGTATCCTTCGCCAAACCGAATTCTTATATCGTATTCGAACCGGTTGGAAAATTCCGTCAACGATTGTCCATTCCATTATAGACTCCTTCGGAAAGAGTATACAGTATATCGAAAATTGGACTGATAACTAGACTCAAGCGTAGATTATAAACGTAGTTTGGCTCTAACCTTTCCAAAGATATCTTCTTGTGCAGAACGAATCTCAGGAATCCTCCACACATTGATCGCAAGCAAATAGAGCACCCCTACGACACTGGATACAACCCCAATACGCACCAACGATGGAAACGATTGCATCAACTCAATGGCGGTGAACCACTGCCCAAACAATACGCAAACAGTTACAGACAGTCCCATTTTCAACACTGTCATCAAAATGCTATCTGACTGTACCATATAGAAACGACGCAGGAAAACCTCAAGCACGACAACGTAGAGAGAAACTGCGATTGCTGAAGCGCCGGCAAGACCAACAATCCCATATCGGTCTCCCAGAATAGAATAGACCAATGCTGTTGCTAAAGTCATAACGGTACCAATAATCGTTGGTGTCCAAGTATTCTCTTTTGCATAAAAGCCTCGGGCTAAAATCGTTTGAATAGACCAGCCCCACAAACCAATACTTATGAATGTCAGACATTGACCAATCATTTCAGGTTGTCCTTCCATCAGTCTTTCGCCATAGATTATACGCGCCAAATCGGCTCCTACGGAACTCAAAATCGCTTGAGCACCCAGTGCTAAAAATAGCACTCGCTTCGCAGTAGTCAGCAACAAAGCGTACGCTCCTGAGTCATCCTTATCGGCCACCAATTTTGCCAAACTTGGGTATACAGCCACTCCGTAAGCCAAACCAAAAACGCCCATCGGTACTTTCATCAGCGTTTTGGCATATTGGAGAGATGAGACCGCACCTTCTCCGTGCATAGAGCCGT
>CALDQI010000713.1:0-4706 GCA_937911635.1 uncultured Pseudomonadota bacterium
CGAGCCACTGCCATCATCGGGGCAGCCATACCCATGAGTATTGTTGTCACATTCATTCCAATGTACCTATACGATGTATCTTTGAATCTAATGTCGTTGGGTGGATTGGCTTTGGGAATCGGCATGCTGGTGGACAATGCCGTTGTTGCGTTGGAAAATATCCAAGTACACCTCGACAATGGTTCCGATCGAAAGACGGCCGCTTCTGAAGGGATTCGAGAGGTTGCAACAGCAATTGTGTCTTCTACGTTGACGACAATATCTGTATTTTTGCCCATCACCTTTGTGGAAGGCGTTGCCGGTCAAATATTTGGGGATCTATCTCTTGCAGTCGTATTTTCTCTGTTAGCATCGTTGGGGGTTGCAATCTATTTTGTTCCAATGCTTGCGGCTTCAGAGTTCTCTTTGAAAGGACAGCATCCCATTGGCTCTCTCCGTAGTAAATGGACCGCAATACATACCTTTAAAGCCGATTTTTCCAGTCTGTCTGGTTGGAAAAAGTGGTTGTGGTTGCTGTGGGGTATTCCCCGTTTTGGTCTACATTTATTTTTGAATGTCCTCTCCATCTGTACTGTGTATCCATTTTTTGGAACAGTATGGCTATTCTTTCGATGTCTTGATCTGATACTGCCGCCGATTCAAGGCATACTACTGTGGGTTGCAGAGCAATTCAATAAGTTGTACGAGCAGATTCACAACATCTATCGACGCTGGATACCCTCTATTCTACACAGACCTTCGACTGTAGTTGCAATCGTTGCTCTTGTGGTTGTAGGGTCAGGATGGGTCGGGACTAACCTTGGCGCAACTCTATTGCCGGAAATGAAACAAGGCAGATTTTCTGTCGATGTGGAACTTCCAATCGGAACTCCCTTGGCACGGACCACCACTACATCCCTCGCCCTAGAAAAACAACTTCAAGATATAGAGGGCATTGAGCATGTATATGCTATTATTGGAGCCGATTCTCGAGTCAACGGACGTTCAGGGGCCGGTGAACATTCCATCCGATATCTGATCTCCACTGTTTCCAACGAAGACCTCGTCACAGCAAAAACACGCAGTGTTATCGAAAATCTCGCTCAAGACACCTGGAAGATTGGAGTGTCTAAGCCGTCAATCTTCTCTTTTGACAACCCCCTAGAGTTGGTTCTCTTTGCCAAAGACTTGCGTGTCCTTCGAGAAACTTCTGATTCCTTGCGTCAAAAAATGGCATCCCTAGATTCCGTAAAAGATGTTCAAGGGTCTATGCGGGCTGGATACCCAGAGATTCAGATTCAATACGATCGTGAGTTATTGCGACAGTACAACCTCAGTACTTCCAACGCTGCACAGGTCGTAAAACGAAAGGTTCAAGGCCAAAAGGCCAGTACATTATCCTTTGGTGATGAGCGAATTGACCTAACCGTTCGTCTTATGGAGCAAGATCGGCAGAACATCAATCGGCTCAAAAACATCAACATCAACCCTGCGATTACCCCTGCCATTCCACTGGCTTCAGTAGCCTCTTTCTCTGAAACGGAAGGTCCCTCCGAAATTCGCAGAATCGATCAACAACGGGCAGCCGTTATATCTGCAAACATTGACGGATTTGATCTGTCCAGAGTCACTGCCGATGTGCAAGATCTGTTATTTGGATTAGACGACTCCGTTCAATGGCAATTTTCTGGACAATCTAAGGAAATGGGAGAATCATTGACATCGATGCAGTTCGCATTGGCACTCGCTATCTTCTTAGTGTATGTCATCATGGCATCGGCATTCGAGAGCATTCTTCATCCATTCGTTATTTTATTTTCCGTTCCTCTGGCTATCGTTGGCGTCATCTTTGGATTGTGGCTACTCAAGATGCCCATTTCTGTAATCAGCTTGATTGGGACGATTGTTTTGGCAGGTGTTGTCGTTAACAACGCGATTGTACTGGTGGATACCATCAATCGGAAACGTACACAAGGATTGGATAAGGATACCGCAATCTTTGAAGCGGCCAATCTCCGATTGCGTCCAATTGCAATTACAACCTTGACGACAGTACTTGGCTTACTTCCACTCGCTCTTGGATACGGAGAAGGTTCAGAGATTCAACAGCCCTTAGCGTGGACAATTATCGCCGGATTGCTTTCTTCTACGATGTTAACTTTGGTCATCATTCCCATCGTCTATAAGATCCTGACACAGATATTTGAACGCACTCCCGTTTTGGACCAATCATGAACTGGTTGCCAAAATTTTCCGTTGAGCGTCCCGTAACTGTCAGCATGGTATTTCTGGCACTGTGCGTACTCGGGATGATTGCATGGTCTCGAATCCCTCTGGAACTATTTCCATCCTCATTTTCCGGATCTTCACTTTGGATTTGGGTACCCTTCCCTGACTCTCAACCAAGAGAATCCGAAGAAAAGGTTCTACTACCGATAGAAGATAGAATCTCCGATATCGAGGGACTGAAAACCATTGATGCACAAGCACGTTCAGGGTCTGTTCAGTTGCAGTTGGACTTTCATCGTTCGATGAATATGGCAGAGGCATACAATGCGACAGTTGATCGACTGGAACGCGCTCGATTGGATCTCCCAGATGAAGTTGACAATTACTTCATTTACAAGTGGGATGCATCCGACATGCCAATTTTATACGTCGGTCTCGGAATTGATGGAGATGTAAACACACAGTACGATGTGCTAGAAAACGTTATCAAACGAAGACTCAATCGAGTTGACGGGGTTGGAGAAGCAGATACTTGGGGTGCCGATCCAAAGCGAATTTTTGTGGATTTCCATCGCGATGATTTAACCTCCTCGAGACTCGCTTTGTGGCCAATCCTACAGCAGCTTAGACAAGACAATTTCCAGATGCCTTCCGGTAGAATCATCGAAGACGAAACCGTCCATTACTTGCGTTCGGTTGCACGATATGATTCAGTAAAGGAATTTGAATCCACCCCAATCCGGGCAGATATTCAATTGCAAGACGTCGCATCTGTTGCCTATCGATTAGACCCATCTGCCAACATTTCGAGAGTCAATGGAAAAGACGGTGCTGGAATGGCTGTTCGTCAAGAATCTGACGCGAACACCGTTGAAGTCACCAAGGCCGTCTTGGCAGAAATGCAAGACATGGAAGATGACCCAAATGTCCCCGCACAGTTTTTCACTTTTTTCAATCAAGGAGAAATGATTACAGGAGCATTGGACAACTTAACAGAAGCGGCACTGACAGGCGGATGCTTTGCCATTTTGATTCTGTATGTATTTTTACGAAACCTATCGATGACTATTTTGATTGCGGCGTGCATTCCATTTACACTAGTGGTTGCTGTGTCGGCAATGTACTTGACTGGGGGCTCCCTCAATATCTTATCGTTGATGGGATTGATGATTGCTGTGGGCATGGTCGTTGACAATGCCATTGTTGTGGTAGAAGCGATCTATGCCCGCCGGATTATAGGTCAAGATACTCGCTCCGCCGCCATTGATGGCGCATCAGAAGTCTCGTTGGCAATCTCATTGTCGACTCTGACCACACTTGCAGTGTTCCTACCGGTTATTTTGATGAACCAGAATACAGATTATGCCTTCTTTTTAGGGGAAATTGGGTATCCAATTTCATGGGCCCTGGGTGCATCTTTGATCGCAGCCTTGGCTTTTACACCACTGACGACAACGGTCTTACGGTCTAAAAAAGGCGAAAAACTGAAAGAGGCCACTTGGATGGTTCGAATGAAAAGGCTCTATCGCGGTGCCCTATCATGGGTACTTCGAAGAAGAATGGATGCAGTCATGGGGCTTCTAATCGTCTCTGTCTTTACACTGGCCATCCCTGTTAAAAGTATTGGTTGCATCGGTGAAGACGAAGGCGGATTTGGAGAGTTTAGCATCCGATACACAATACCTCCTCAATATGGCTACTATGATCGAGTTAAGATTGTCGATGAGATCGAAGCCTACGTTGAAGAGAACAAAGAAGATTGGGGCATAACTGTTTATACATCTAGACTCAACGGCTCTTCCTCTCAAGGACGAACCACCCTCTACTTAGACACAGATTCTCCCCCTATGACCCCGGAAGAAGTCTTGGCGGCCGCCGAAGAAAGTTTACCTCAAATTGTGGGTTCTAGGGTCTACGTCGGCTGGGACAGTGAACGAGACAACTTACAAATCAAACTGAAATTACGGGGAGAATCCACGGATACTCTTGAGCGACTGGGAAAACAAGTGTCCAAAGTATTGGAGCGCGTTCCAGGTGTATTGAGCGTAGATCAAGCGCTCGAAGATGACAGCATGCCAGAAATACAACTTGTGATAAATCGTGCAGCTGCGACAAGATATGGACTCTCTGCAACAGACATAGGCTACACTGTCGCATCGGCTTTGCGGTCCAACTCTCTACCCGATCAGCAAATCGATGACAAAGACATCGACGTCATTGCCCGCTTCCATTATTTGGATCGATATGATTTAGACAAATTACTGACCTTTGAAGCCTATTCCAATGCCACAGGGTCTCTCGTACAACTCAATCAAGTCGTGGATGTACAAATGGCCCCTTCGCTGGGAAGGATTAAACGCGTCAATCGCCAAACAGCCTATCCTCTCCTCATCAACGTCAATCAAGATGTGGAAAAAAAAGATGTTCGCAATCAAGTGCAAGCCATTATGAATACGATGGCTTTCCCGCCCGGATATGGGTTTGATCCTCCATTCGAT
>CALDQI010000714.1:0-2217 GCA_937911635.1 uncultured Pseudomonadota bacterium
GGTTGTCCGTCACCGTCAGTGTCCGTCCACTGATCCGCTACTCCGTCTCCATTGGTGTCAGTGAGATCCATATCTCCACCAGGTGCAGCCAAGTCGGTCTGGGGGCCTGCATTGGAATAGTCTGCGATAACTCCTTGATGATCGGTCGCAGAGACCGCAACAGCGTTTGTATAGGCCGCAGGGTACAGGATCCCATTTGTTTGTAGTCCATCGTTTCCGTTTGCAGCAACAACAGCAACACCAGCAGCGACGAGAGCATCTACGGCTGCCTCTTCACCATTGGATGGAGAGGAAGCGCCAAGAGATAGGTTGACGACATCTGCACCATTTTGTAGTGCATATTGAAGAGCGTTGATCGTATCTGTAGAGAATCCATTGCCTTCAGCATCGAGGGTTTTGAGTGGCATGATGGTCACATCCGGAGCGACTCCAATGGCTCCGACGCCATTGTTTGTAGCCTGCGCAATGGTTCCTGCAACGTGGGTCCCATGTCCTTCATCGTCCGCAGCATTATTGTCATTGTTGACGAAGTCAAAACCAGCCATCATGTTGATAGGGGTGTCGGATCCTCCCGTTGCTACACCGGTATCAATTACCGCGACAATGATGTTAGAGCCAGTATCCGCAATGTCCGTTGCCTGAACGATATCCATATTCGTTTGAAACTGATAATAGGGGTCGTTTGGGGCTCTGTGAAGATCGCCAGAGAACTCCATGATTCCAAAGTCTGGAATCGACCGTGTGAGCACTGGTTCTGCAAAGGTGTATTCTCCACTGTCCCACATGTCTTGTAAGACCTCGCGATAGTCGACACCTTGGGGGATCTCAACTTCCTGAATGTCTAAGAGATCCATATCTCTTAGGAGATTGAGTTCTAGACCGCGGAATCGAATATTGCTTCGGATACCATCTCGCCGCTGTACAAGGATTCTATCTTTGACGATATCCTCTTCCAGCCACTGTTCAAAAGGTGCAACTTCACGTGTCGTATCCATTGGGTTTTCATCTGTGAAGGTTTCCGGAGCGCAACCTAGAATCAAAAGTGGGAGTAAGAATGACATGTCGACCTCATCTTTTTATGTGTAGAGTTCAGTAATTGGTGTGCTACATTTTATTCAAATTTAGAACAAATCTCGAGTTCAATGTTCATATTTATCTGGTTTTCCACCATCGATGGCTTGTAATCTACGATGCCGCTGATTGTGTTTGGCTTTGGATGTATATTTGCGCCACAAGCGTGTTGGATTGATCTGTCCCTTCCCTGTGACAAATAGATAGCCTGTCACCCACCCTCCAATCACGAGTAGTGATTCAAGAGAGCGACCTGCAAAGAAATTCAGCACGGCCAATATACCAGAGCCCCAAGCGACCCAACTGGCTTGTACTGGAAACACCAGAATATATATTGTTGCAAAAGGATTCTTTAAGCCAAAGATGGCAACCATCGCGATGAGAATTGGATGGAGTCCAAATGCGGGTGCAGAGGTACTTGGGATTGCACCTGTGAACACTCCCAACATTCCAAATACCGATGTGATGATGGCAATCCATAACAACAGTCTATTGAACCCTTTTCGTCCATAGGAATCGATGATCACTGGTAAAAAGAAATATATGGCAAGCATTTCAAACAAGAACCCAATCGGAGAATTGAATAACAAGACGAAATGGGTCAGGAGGGCCCATGGTCTGGTAAACGTCGAAGTTGGACTCCACGCCATAAAGTCCGCAAGGGGAAGGTTTATCCATCCCATTAAGACTTGCTGGGCAATGTACAGTGCTGTTGCACCGATCAATATTGACTTGACGAATGGTGTCGGAGGTTCGAATCGAAATGCAGGAAATTGTTGAGACATACAGATTATTCTTTGGGATTTACGTGTTTAGTTCAATATAGTGTAACCATGGAACTTCTCTTAAGCCAGCATTGGCAGCTGCCGACAGCCATTGTCATTCCTATGCTTCAGAATCGGTTGGAATGTTGTTTTCATAAGGGAATAACACTGGCTGTTGAGATTGATTCTGTTGATTGGGAGGTTGCTTTGGGGCAGTCCTTACCATCTGAACTGCTTCAATCGATTCGTACAATGGAGAAGGTAGAGGGATCTATTCCATTGGAGAAGGTGAGGTTGGGGAATACAGATGTGCTTAAGATTCTCCAGCGCGAGTGGTACATACAAAAAAACATGCTGTTTATTTCCGAAGAGATCTCTACAG
>CALDQI010000715.1:0-7168 GCA_937911635.1 uncultured Pseudomonadota bacterium
ATTCGGGGCCATCGATGCCAACTCTTGTTCATCAATTTGAACAGATCCAGAAGTTGGAGAGTCCAATCCACCAATGATATTGAGCAGGGTGGTCTTTCCAGAACCCGAAGCGCCCATCAATACGGTAAACTCTCCCGGCTCAATGCTCAGAGACACACCTTGGAGCGCTTTCACGATAAACTCTCCCTGCTGATATTCTCGGTGTACATCAGTCACAACAACGGTATTACTAGACATGAACTCTCCTACATTTCCATCATTACGCGGCTACGAACGCATCGCATCCACTGGGGTCAACTTCTGTACTTTCCATGCTGGGTACAGCGCCGACAAAACTGCACACAAAATAGATAGCAGGATGTAGCCCAGAATCCAGTTGGCATCATATCGACCATAGATCACGGTACTGGTAACTGCACCACTAATGGTCACCCCTTCACCCATCATACTGGTGAGATCTAAGCCATTCGTGACCAGGGGATAGGATGCCGCCATTCCAAGCAGAGCACCAATTACCCCGCCAAATACCCCAATCAAGCTAGCCTCAAGCAAAATCAATTTGAACAAGGAGGATCGCTTGAGACCAATTGCCATCAAGACACCGAACTCTTTACTGCGTTCTAATACATTCATCAGCATGGTGTTCAAGATTCCCATCGCAACAATAAACATCAACGAGATTGAAATCATCTCATTGCTCACCTGATCAACTTGAATCATCGCGACGACATCGGGAAGAACTTCCTCCCATGGTTGAACTGCGAGTTCTTGTGAAGTGGTATCGGCGACCACACGCTGAACAGTCGGCAAGGCTGCGGACGTCTCGTCGGCACTCTGCAAGTGTACCGCTACCTGATTGGAAGTGTTCTCTTGCCCCAGAATATCAGCAACGGACGATAGAGAGACGTAGCCTGTAAAGGCATCCACTTCTTCTGCACCCGTACGAAAAACGCCACTCAATCGGTACAAGTGAGAATTCATTTCTCCATCGACCGATGTGGTAAAGACGAGTCTATCCCCCAAATCTACTTGAAGTAGATCCGCCATGTTTTGTCCGATGACAATGCTCTTCGTATCATCGAGCACCCAAGTTCCCGACACCAGCTTGTCTGGGAGATCTGAAACCACGTCTTCCGATTGTGGATTCACTGCCGTTAGGCCGATCACTGTGGGAGAGCTAGACGATGCTAGGATTCCACCCAGACGTATTCGACTGGTAATGGTCGCGTCTGGCAAAGCCTTCTTCAATGCTGAGACAATCGCCCCTTGTTCATTCACAACGAGATCGGTCTCTTGTTCCTTTTGGTAGTCTGGATGCTGAACAACCACGTGTCCTGCCAACTGAGAAACGCTCGAATCAATCATATCATCGTATTGACCCGCTCGAAGAGTATTGGACAGGATGAGAACCACCATTCCGACACCCACTGCCGCAGAGGTAATCAGAGTCCTACGAAGGTTACGCCGAAGATTTCTAAAAGCAAGCTGCAACAACATCATTCGCTCCGAATTGCATCTACAGGATTGAGATTTGAGGCTCTGTAGGCTGGCCACAAAGACGAACCCATCGCGATGACAAAAAGACCCATTACCGGAACCCAATACGATTCGACTTGCATCGCAACATACATCGTCGGATCGAAGTTGAGCCCCATCATTTGTAAAGGCTCACCAGTGCCGCCACTCAGATCGATACCTTGTACGGAGAGATAATAGTTGATGATTCCCCCCATCGCCAGACCAATGACACTTGAGAGCGCAGCCAAGAGTGCACTCTCGATGACGATGACCTGTACAATTTTTATGCGTTGCAATCCAAGTGCCATCATGACACCAATTTCACGTGTCCGTTCAAAGACAGCCATCAACATCGTGTTCAAAACACCAAACCCGGCGATGAAAAAGATGATCCCCAAGAAAAACACCTCCGACACTTCTTGAAACGCCATCATCTCTTTGGTTTGAGGGGAGGTTTCCCACCAAGTTTTGGCACCTACTGAGTCTGCGCTCACCAAATTTGTAATGTCCGCCTGCAATGCTTCAATATGCGCCACTTCTTTATCTGTCACCAAGATCTCGTGATATTGAGACGGTAATATTAACAAGTCTTGTAAATCAGACACATGAAGCTGAATACCGCGGTCAAGCATCGTCGCTCCACTTTTGTAAACACCAACAAGATTGTACAAATCGTACGCCATTGAACCATCGGCTGCCTGGGTATAGACAAATAGTTCTTCACCAATCTTCAGCTCTAAGTCTTCATACAATGTAACCCCAGCGATCGCATGTTTCGCCGGTGTATCAGACAGATAGGTCCCTTCAATAATTTGTGACGATGCCCCTCGAGCAGTCTCTTCTGCGGACGGAAGAATGCCAATCACCTGAGCACCGGCTGAATCCTCTGCACCAGATACCAGTACGTTCCCATAGAGTTTTGCGGACACACCACTGGTTCCATCCAGACTCTGCAAACGCTCAATCAGAGCGTCCCCTTCTTGAATCGTATCGTGGAGGGCTTTAGACTTTGCATAATCTACATTTTGAATCTGGATATGTCCCATTTGTTGAGTCACAAGTAAATCAAAGAAGGTAGCGTAGAACTGATTGGTGAACACAGACAGAAAGATACAAATGGCAACTGAAACTGCCATAGCTGTAGCCGTAATTAACGTCCGTTTACCGTTTCGGAGTACGTTCCGCCACGCGATAGAGAATAGAAAAGACACCGGATACTCTACTTACGCAATGCTTGCAAAGAGAACATGTCTGCAGACACAGGCGTCGTAAAATCAACACTTGTATACGTCATGGTTGTATACTCACCTTCTTTGTCTTGAGGCAGTACAGAGAATTTGGTTGGAAGTGACACACCATCAAAGTCTTTGATATCTTCAAACTTATCAATACGCTTCAAGGTTCCGTCTTCATCATAGTACTTCACATCAAGAGGGAGCATATCTGCACGGCTGCGCGCTACAATCTTGCCCCAAACAACGGCTGTATTTTCTTTTGGTACCATTTCTATCTCATAGATCTTCTCTGCATTTCCGTCTGTAGGAATATGAATGAACTTTGCATCAAAGTCTTCTGAAAATCGATTTTCACGTACCAAATCATCATTGGAAACATGGGAACCCATCCACGATCCGCCCATCATTCCGGCTGGGACTTTCATCACACGATCCACTTTCGGCAAATAGTTCCAGATATTGTTGTCCACCTTCAACGTTACAGTACCAGCTTCCTTCGCCGGTTCTAGAATGGTGATCATCGTTTTTTCCGTTCCTAAGGCCACGGCTTTCATTTTCATATTTCGTTCATATCGCGACGTTTTAACCGTCATTTCCATCGTGACGATAGAGTGTTCCTTACGAAACAAATCATCTGCCGCCATCAATACTTCTTCAATTGTAGGTTCAGCAAATGCTGGGGTGGTGGTGACTACTACGAGTCCACAAGCGAACAATGTGCCTTGTATATATTTCATAACTACCTCATGAGAGTACACTAGAGAATCAACAACAAACCAAGTGGTCCGTGTAACTAGTGTACTCCGCTCATAAAGGGTGTACGAATCATTTACAAAATATATAATTCGTACACCCTTTTACAAACACGAACCAATCGATCAATCTTAATAAAAGGACACTTCAAACTTTTTTCTATATTCTAGAACGTTCACTTTCTATTCGAGATACCGTTCAACCAATAGTGTGTCAGGACATTTACTCGTTCTACTTGATCGGGAAACATTGCCATAAAATCAGCTTCATAAAAGCATTCATTCAGTTTACGATCAATGTATAAGATAGCATCTACGGAAATATTAGGATTGATATGACCTCTGTGCTGTTCTTTTTTTAAAAACTGACGGTACTTATCTTCAAAATCTGTGTTTTCAGTTAACATTCGTTTCAATGACTCAAATCGTGGATTGCTACTTGAATGTACGGAAACAATTATAGATCCTATGGTTCTCAAACCTTCTTGACGTATTACCAGCATCGATCGGATTTTATCCTCAAAAGTGTTTGAAGAGTCCATAATACTAAGTACTTCGTGCACGTAGGATTCAAATTCTTGTTTCAGTATGACTTCAATCAAATCATACTTATTGGAAAAGTGCTTATAAAATGTTGTCTTGGATACATTTGCCAGTTCTGCGATGGTCTCAACCTTAACATCATCCACACTGTGACTTTGAAGCCAATCTTTTCCAATATCGATAATGTATTGTCGTTTGCTAGTGCTCATTTATCAATCACCGAATCCCTGTTACCTAAAATGTTTAAGCGATTGCCATTCTAGATATCTATACACGTAAACATCTGTATGCAAAATAACCGCTACGATACCTATTCAGGATCGTCAAGAATGAACAGGTTTTATATTATGAATAGGTTTTGAATAGTACAAACATAATAATGCCTATGATGTCGGCACTATATAACTCCATTACTACAAATCGTTAACGATTTGACCCAACGTCTCTAGACTATGGTGTACCAGATAACTCTTTTCCATTCCTATTGGAACCCCAGACCCACCGATCACAAGCGAAGGTTGGTGAGATGCTTTACGTACAATGTGATCACTCAGATTTTGTAAGAAATGCTCAACATCTGTAGGATCCATCGTGATTGAAAACGTCAATGCGATCGCTAAGGCCTTTGTTTGCTCTGCACACGCTACGATCTCATCAATGGGGGTATTGTTGCCCAGCAATACTACTGTATACCCTTCCAAAACCAAAATACTTGCGACCAAGTGAAAACCCAGTGTGTGTTTCTCTAGTGGATGACTCGACAAAATGATGGTGGGACCGGTATTGCTAGCATTAATGAGTTGCCAGTGCTCTTCAATGAACTGCCCTATCAATCGCGTCGCAAAATGCTCTTGAAAAATTTGCAATTCTCCATCATGCCAAGCACAACCAATCCGAGAAACAAAGGGAATTATACGCTCTAATACAAATCGTTTCAATCCAAACTGAGATAAACCAAGACGAAAATGCGCCAAACAGGCTTTTGAGTTGAGGGCTTTCACATCTGCCAACCAAATCTCAAAAAGAGCCTCTAGATCGGAACTGGTTTCAGGGACTTCAAGGGCTATATCGGGCTGCTTGGTCTCACCAACCAAAGCCTGTAACTCTTGAACAGACAAGCCCAGCACCTGTTTGGCTCTATGCCCCTTGGCCAATGTTTCCACTACCAACCGCAAATGCGGCACCAAAGACACATCATACAAACGATGATTTCCTTCTGTTCTTTCAGATACAGGAAAGTTGTAGCGACGTTCCCATGTCCGCAAGGTTGGAATGGGAATGTTGGTCGCTTCTGAAAGCTTTCCAATACTAATTTTTCGAGCGAGTTTGGTCATAGAACGTCTGGGAATAATGTGCTTCATTGCAGTCATAAAGAACGATTCAATATGAGGTGCTATTACTTATAACCTATTCAAAACATATATTGAACAGTTTTAATGCTTAAACAAAGAATAAAGATCAGAATCTATGGGTAACATTCGTTATGTTTCATTACATTTAGAGACAAATAAGTCACTATATTTCATATTTTTCAAGAAATACTTTACATTTTTGTTTTTTTTGAATAGTATTTGAATAGACAATCTAAACAATGGAATTTGTTATGAACACCCGCAAAATGAATTTACAGCTTGAACAAGACCTTGCCATTCGAATCATTGCGCTAGAAGATGAACTTGAAAGCAAGCTTTTAACCATTGCCGACTTTCAAGAAACTCTTCTAGAAGTTCAAAACCAACCTCGAAAGCACAACGCTGAACGCATCATGAGATTTGGAAATTGTGTGGAGTTGCTAAAAGAAAGAAGTCGATCAGACAAATCTCTGCGCCCGATGTCCCGATTGGTCTCTCGATTGCAATCAAAAGGAGACGACCTCCGTTGGGAACTCGCGATGAGCGCGGAACACATTGCAAAGATTGAAAGCAACAAGATGAGTGGACGCAGTATGCAGTCAGAAGATCTGCTTCAAGAAGGCTACATTGGTCTACTGGAGGCTGCAAAACGGTTTGACCCTGAAAAGGAAATCCGATTCACCACTTACGCACGCTGGTGGGTTCGAGCACAGATCACTCGATGTATCGAAAACACAGGGCGACTCATTAGAATACCTGGTGGTGCCATAGAACAAACTCGCAACCTACAGACCGTTATCGAACAGTACATCAATGATGGTAAAGAATACAACCTTGAAGAAATCGCTGGTACTCTCGGTATGAGTCTAAAACGCGCCAATATGCTGTTGAAACAACAGTCGGCGATCTCATTGGATGCAGAAGACGTCGAAGGGAATGCATTGATGGATACACTACCTAGTGATGTATCCGTTGCAGAAGACACTTTGGAGCATCAAGAAGCATTGCAGCTCATCCATAAGAAATTCTCTGACTATCTGGATAGTCGTGAGCAATACATCTTGATTCATCACTTCGGATTGGATGGAAATCCCAAACAAACCATGCGTGAAATCGGTGAACACATCTCTTTATCCAAAGAACGAGTTCGCCAAATTGAATACAAAGCCATTGAACGATTGCGCCACCTCTTTCATTAAGAGCAATATTCATGGGATCGTGTAATCTGGATCCCATTTAACCTTTGGGTCTTTGAATCTTTGAATCTTTGAATGAATCTTTGAATCGTAGAACATTGGCGTTCTCTTCAACAGTCGTGTGACCACTAGCTTCTCAATAACTTCTGGAGGGGCCATGCACCCTATACGCTTACAAACATTGAACGGTCGTCCTGTAGATACCTCTAAGCCATACGTTCTGTATTGGATGACATCAGCCCGTCGACCACAGTTCAACTTTGCCCTTGAACACGCAATAGACCTGGCCAATCAGTACAATGTGGGTCTGATCGTATTTGAGGGCCTTAGAATGAATTATCGTTGGGCTAGCGATCGTTTTCATCAATTCGTCAAAGAAGGAATGATTGCCAACCGAACCGCATTTAGACCCAGTAAAGTACACTACATCCCTCCACTAACAAGCGGTCCCTCGAACGCAGATCCCTTAGATCAATGGTTTTACATTTCAACTCCGATTAATGGTGACGTACCTTTTAAGATAAAACCTGTTGGAGGAACATTAGATGAAGAAATTTCCTACATCGTAAATA
>CALDQI010000716.1:0-5001 GCA_937911635.1 uncultured Pseudomonadota bacterium
TGTAATATTAGGATTTGTTAAAGGTGCAGAAGCTAATATTGATACTAAAAGAAATCAATTAATTACTGCAATCGAAACAGCATTAGAAAGTGATATTACTAGAAATAGTAATGCACTTGATACAGAAGTTATTCAAGTTGAAACTGATGAGGGTAGTTTATTTCCTGTTGGTGGTATAAGAATGACTATAAGATGTATGTATGAATATCAATCAGGTACACCATAATGGCTAAAGCAGATAAAGTTATAAATCAACTAGAAAGAAAAATAGACGACATTGAAAAATTAGTTGATGAAGCATCTACTAATCCGTGAATAGCTGCGCCACCATTCCAACCTACACATATGAGTGGCAATTGGGTGGTCAAACCCAAACTTCCTACACAACCGGTAGTCTTCCGAGTTCAGCCACATCGAAAGGAGAGCAGTGGACCGTTGTCGTCACACCAAACGATGGGATTACTGACGGTATTTCGGCTTCAGCGAGTATTACGATTGCCAATACCGCACCAAGTTTAAGTGGACTGTCGATTACCCCAACCGGTACAACTTACAACGACGATACGTTGACCTGTGCGGCAACAATAACCGATCCAGATGAATCTCCAGTCCCGACGTATGAGTGGACCATGGGTGGCAGTGTTATCGGTTCGAGTGCGACGCTTGACTTATCGACAACTGGTGTAATGCCGGATGACGTGGTGACTTGTACAGTCAGTGCAGTCGACTCTGATGGTGCCACGGCGACCGATATGATTACCCAAACAGTGAGCAATCGTGCTCCGACCCTTGCGAATACGAGTATCACTCCCAACAGTGGCATCACCACCGATACAGCACTGACGTGTGCGACCACCGTATCGGATGACGATGGGGAGTCATTGACTCCAACCTATACTTGGAGCGTGGGTTCGAATACCTATACGGGTGACTCTCTTCAGCTGGACTCAACGATGTCAGCACCGGGAGACTCCATCAACTGTACAGTTGATGTAGCAGACGGCTATGGTGGAGCGGCAACGGACACAGCGTCGGTAACCGTGACCAATACCGACCCAGTCATCTCCGATGTAACAATTGGGTACAGTGGAGATTTGACATCCACGACTCAACTCGCTTGTAACTACAGTGCAACAGATGCCGACAATCAGACACTGACGCCTTCCTATACTTGGACCAACCTCAGTACAAATACCCAGTTTGCTTCCACTGCGAGTACACTGCAACTCACTCCAAGTATTGTCAGCCCAACCGACGTAGTAGAGTGTTCAGTGACGGTGACCGATACCAGCAACGGAAGCGCAACACTGGCAGCATCTGAAACGGTAATCAATACAGACCCGACCTTTATCACTCCCGCGACTGTGACAACCAGTGGCACCCAAGTGGGTGATACGTGGACGTGTTACGCAGCAGGAACCGATCAAGACGATGGAACCTTGACACCTACCTACGAGTGGCAAGACACGAATGGAACGTTTGTCGCTAGTGGTTCCAGTCTCAGCTTGTCATCGAGTAACTCTGCACCCAATACGGATTTGACCTGTGTGGCAACATTGACCGATTCCTTGAATGCCACCGCAATCAGCAGCGCATCGGCAACGGTTACCAACACCGCTCCGAGTTTCGATATTGCAGCCAGTATTTCGCCAAATAGCAATGTTGTTACCGCGAGTCTACTCACCTGTACTGGAAGTGCCAGTGATGCCGATGGAGATACCCCAACCGTTTCTTACGCGTGGAGCAACTCAAACGGTACAGTCTACGGTTCTACGGGTAATACACTCCAGCTGACGCCAAGTACAGTGAGTCCGGCTGATGTGGTGACCTGTACTCTCACCGCCACGGATGCTGCGGGAGAGAGTGCCACCAGTAGCGCTTCGGTAACGGTGGACAACACCTTGCCAACCTTGACGGCACAAATCTCAGCCAATGGAACCAGCAACACTGGTGAACTCACTTGTTCGGCGACCGCTAGCGACTTAGATGACTTCCCAACCACACCAACGTTGACCTATGAGTGGTTTAATGCGAGTGGTTCACTGGGGACATCCAACCCACTGCAACTTGATTCTACGATGGGATCAGACGGTGACCCTATCGAGTGTACCGCAACTGCCACAGACCTTTCAGGCGGAAGTGCCACAGATACCGCCACCCTAACGATCACCAACACCGCACCGGTGATCGATACCATCTCACTCAATCCAAATACCATTGATGCCAATACCAGTTCAGTGACCTGCGTCGTATCCAGTTCGGATGCCGATGGAGACCCTGTAACCGAGAGTTTCGAGTGGTATGTGGATGGAAACCTACAATCGGAGACTACAAATATGTACTCAGGACCTTTTATCTTTGGAACACTTCTCGCTTGTCGAACGACCCCCAATGACGGAAAGACAGACGGTGACTTTGCTGAAGACACCGCAACCATTCAAAATACTTTACCAGCTGTGGATAGTGTGACCTTGAGTCCATCGACGGTGTACACCAATGATACGATTGCCGCAACGGCGGTACTCAGTGACGGTGATTCCAGTCAGTCAGGCTCATTGACAGCAACCTATGAGTGGTTTGTCGATGGTTCTTCGGTACAGAACGGTTCCTCAAATACCCTCAGTGGTGTCAGTTATTTTGATCGAGATCAAACGGTGTATGTGACGGTTACTGCGAATGATGGTGTGGAAGATGGAAGTCCTCTCAACTCTGGTAGCATCGTCGTGTCGAATACGGCTCCAGTGATGAGTAATGTTACCGTCACCCCAGACCCTGCGACTGCTGGTCAAGATGATTTGACTTGTGATGCTGTGGCAACGGATGCCGATGGGGATGTGATTCTCTACACCTATGAATGGTCTAATTCAAGTGGTGTTCAACAAACGATGACTGAAGTGTCGGATGTGTCAGACATCTTTTTGGCAGCGGGTTTGGCAGAGGACACTTGGACTTGTGATGTCACGCCTTATGACGGTACCGATTATGGTTCTGCGTTGAGTGATAGTGTGACTGTGGAGAGTGGGTGTTATCTAACTCAGTGTGATACATCTGTAGAGATTGGAAATGGTATTGGGATTGATTTCGTATTAATTAATGATTTGGTAGACCCATTGGGTCGTTATACTTTGGAACATCCATTCTATATGATGACAACGGAAGTAACTCAGGGTATGTTTGAGGGGTTAATGGGCTATGATCCAAGAGCCCAACAATGTTCTTCCTGTGGTTCAGATACAGGTTTATCTAGTGGTCCAAATTATCCAGTGTACTTTGTAGATTGGCATCAGGCAGCTGACTTTGCAAATGTGTTAAGTGCCCAAGAGGGACTGAGTCAATGCTATACCTGTTCTGATTCTCAGACCTTCTCTGTCTCTTGTACTGAGAGTATTTCGCCACTTGAGTGTACAGGTTACGCTTTGCCAACAGAGGGTGAAACAGAATTGGCATCTAGGTCGGGAACAACAGCTGATTTTTGGACAGGTAATGGTACAGAGCTCGGAGGTGATGCATCTACAACGACTTGTACATCATCAACATTTGTTGATGATGGGGTTTCAAATCCGTTGTTAACTGACTATGCAAATTATTGTAACACTCAAGCTATTGAGGTTGCCCAACTGTTACCCAATGGTTTTGGGCTTTATGATATGCATGGAAATGTTCATGAATGGATTGCAGATTATAGCTATTGTGCAGTAGAAACACTATCTACGTGGTGTGACGCTGATAGAGCAGTACGAACATCACATCGAAAACTTCGAAGTGGTGATTGGGGAACACTAGAGCCGGAGTATATTTCCAATGTTTTTGATGGTGGAAATGCTGGTAGCACGCATGCAAATCGCGATTATGGATTTAGACTTCGAAGATTGGCACCAGTAGACAACGACGGGGACGGCTTTAATGCTTTGGATGATTGTGATGATACTGATCCCTCTGTAGGACGTGTGAATGGTTCTAGTTCAACCTGCGCCTCCACTTCCTGTAAAACCATTTTGGATGATGGATACAGTACGGGTGATGGAAACTATTGGATAAACCCCTATGGTTCGCCGTACGAAGTTGAGTGTAACATGACATACGATGGTGGCGGATGGACAATCCTTCTAGACGAGGACTATTCTACTTCAGTATCAGGTTGGAATAACAATCAAATCACTGGTTGTGGTAGCTATGGAAATATTCTCGGAGGATACAGTGTATTAGGGGCAGGAAGTACATTAGAACAAAACTTCACAGCTCCACCGCATAGTAATTATTTTTATGAGTTTGATTTTATACAGATTGATTCTTGGGATAGCGAAACAGCTTATGCTTTGATAGATAACTCAACAATATGGCAAAGAACTTGGCAAGGTCACACTACTAGTGGAGGAACTTCTCAAGGTTCACAAGTCTGTGGAAACCCGACATACTTTCCTTCGGCACATGACAGAATGCTAGAAGATCATCAAAGTATTCAAATTACAGACACACATAGTTCATCAACATTATCCATAAAGTTTGAAACTACGATTAATCAAAGTGCTACAGATGAATCATGGGGAATTGACAATGTGCTCTTGATTGTGGGAAAAACTGAAGGTCACTTAGATCAAAGTTTATTTGCAAGAGATATTTTAAATGAAAAAAATGGACCTCCTCCTGAAATTAATCTTTTTAATGAAAAGAATAATGGTGAAACAATATTAAAACTTATTGATAAAAAATTTATAAAATCTGCTCATGATGTCTCTTTAGGTGGTATAATTACTGCTCTTTCTAAAATGTGTATTAAAGGTAAAAAAGGTGCTACCCTTAAAAAACCAAATTACTTAATTAATCAGTTTGAATACTTATTTGGTGAAGACCAAGGAAGATACATTATTGAAATTAGTAAAGATGATCTAAAAAGTGCTACTAAGATACTTCAAGAAAACTCAGTACATTTTGATGAACTTGGGTCAGTAAATGATGATAGTTTAATAGTTGATGATAAGACAAAAGTATCAATTGACGATT
>CALDQI010000717.1:0-5266 GCA_937911635.1 uncultured Pseudomonadota bacterium
TTCTTGTGCAGCATAGCAAGCCGCTCGAACGACGGTATTGTAACTGCCCTTTAATTTGTCCATCTCAGTAATTTGAGTGCTTTGCATGTGTGAACTGCTTTCAATCTCATAGGCGATATCGGACATCATTTTGATGCATCGAAATGGATAGAGACCTACGGATGTCTCTCCAGACAGCATCACTGCATCAGAGCCATCAAGGATCGCGTTGGCAACATCAGTAACCTCAGCACGGGTAGGAAAAGGATGGTTGGTCATGCTCTCTAGCATTTGGGTAGCGGTAATGACCAGTCGCCCTTTCTTCTGTGCTGCTTGAATCAATTCCTTTTGTACAACGGGTACAGTAGATATGGGGATCTCTACACCCAAGTCTCCACGGGCAACCATAATTCCGTCGCTTTCTTCCAAGATATCGTCAATGTTTTCAACAGCCTGAGGCTTTTCAATCTTGGAAATGATCGGGATATCTCCTTGCCCATTTTCCACTAGACGTTTTCGTAACAATCGGACGTCATCTCCGTGACGAACAAAGGACAATGCCACGAAATCGACTCCAGCAGCCAGTCCCACTACCAGATCTCCTTCATCCTTAGGGGTTAAGGCCGGTGCCTGAATATTTGAATCGGGAAGGTTGATTCCTTTTCTTGAAGACAGTTCACCACCCACTTCGATTTCAATGTCAATTTCACCAGGTGTTGACTCGCGTCGAATATTCAAAACAGTACCGGTGAGGGCGCCATCCGCAAACAGAACACGTTCCCCTTCAGAAACGTCATCGATCATTGTGACCCATGTGGTGCCAATTCGCTTTCCATCTTGGGTGAACTCCTTGTCCATGACGACTGTGAGGACGTCGTTTGGCTTTAAGTGTAGTTTACCATCAATGACACCACAGCGAATCTTTGGTCCCTGTAAATCCAATAAGATTCCAACAGATCGCCCCATTTTTGCGGCTGTTCTACGGACCAAGGCAATGGATTTCCGAATGCCAGCCGCATCACTGTGCGAACAATTGACTCGGCATACGTCTATTCCTGCCAAAAGAGCCTTTTCAAGGGTTTCAGGTTGATTGATACTTGGGCCCAATGTGGCGACGATTTTCGTTTTGCGAAGATGAGACAGCATGACTACTCCAATGAAGGTCTGTCCACTGTATATCTTGATTGTACAAATCAAGCATAGAGCGATTTGCTGTAAAACAAAAATGTTTTACAAAAAATTTGACGTGTCAATCGAAAAATCATAAGATGGGTTCTAGATTGATGCATTGAGAGATCCAAATTCCTCAACACCTGGAGAGAGACAATGTCTGACAAATCTGCTGGCAAAGAACCCCCCAAAAAAGCCGGAAAAGGGAAGTCACAGTCACAAAAACGCCAAAAGGTAGCCCGTAATTTCATCAAGACATATGGTCGTAGTCGGTTCAGAGAGCTATTATCGAGTTTGGCCGAAGGAAAGTCCGGACAGCTCATCGCAAATGATTTTGGCGTCTCTAGAGAACGCGTTCGTCAATGGAAGAATACATTTGGAGATATGGTCACCATATATCAACTCCATCCAGAAATAGAGAAGATACTCAACGATAGAGGATCAAGATAATCTTCCTTACAGGGAATGTTCAGACACCGATTGGGAAGTAGATCTGTTGTGGGGTGTTGTTTGATCGTAGGGACTCTGTCACCTACGTTCCATCATTGTGACGAATTGATCAAATCGTGTGTCTTTCTTGTCACGACACTAGTCAATTCAATTGTTTATCGGCTAAATTAGAGACTGATACACGTTTTGCGTATGGAGATGACTATGCAAAAAACTTCTATGATTTTGATTCCCTTATTGCTGACTATGGCATGTGATACTGGTACAGAGGTAAAGATCGGAACAACGAACACACCTCCAACTGTTACAATAATGTCGCCGGGAGACGGTGAGCAATTTGATGAATATATGGTTGTTCACTTTCAAGCGAAGGTCTCGGACTCCTATGATTCACCAGATGAACTGACGGTGTTTTGGGGTAGTGATTTGCAAGGGGATTTGGAGGCACAGGCACTTCCTGATTCTCAAGGGAACCTCTTGTTTTCAACAGCAAATCTTGAACCAGGCGTTCACGTTGTAACATTGACAGCGCTCGATACAGACGGTGGTCAAGGTCAATCCTCTGTCAGTGTAGAAGTGATCGATCAGCCAGAAGACCCAATGATTGAGATTCTTCAGCCTACGGGTACAGATTCCCCGATCGAAAATACTCCCTTTACATTGATGGTAGAAGTGTGGGACGCTCGAGACGATATAGAATCCCTGCCGGTATTGATGTCATCTGATCTGGATGGAGAGATCTGTCAGACAAATCCTGCTGATAATGGTATGGCAGAGTGTGATGCACTTCTGAGTGC
Organism: uncultured Pseudomonadota bacterium; assembly: GCA_937911635.1. Taxonomy (GTDB): domain Bacteria; phylum Myxococcota_A; class UBA796; order UBA796; family UBA796; genus CAJWHX01. The sequence continues at coordinate 2,397 of CALDQI010000717.1, forward strand.
TGGCACTCACTTGCTCGAATTTACAGTGAACAATTCATCTGGTTTTGATGCTTCAGCAACGACCTATTTTGAAGTCATTTCTACGCTCGATATTGATGATGATGGAGACGGGTTTACCGAAAATCAGAATGACTGCGATGACAATGATCCTACTGTCAGCCCAAGTGCTCCGGAAGTGGAAAACGGCATCGATGACAATTGCAATGGTACGATTGATGAGGGCACCAATGCCTATGATGATGATGGAGACGGATTTACAGAGAACGACGGGGATTGCAACGACACGACCATCGCCATTAATCCGGATGCAATTGAAATCTGTGGCAATGGAATCGATGACAATTGCAATGGTGATCAGAATGAACTGAACGCAGTGGATTGCGTTACGTACTATCGCGATTCTGACGGTGACAATTATGGAGATACACTCATTAGCGAGTGTTGGTGTCAGCCTGGTGGGACGACAGGAGACTTCGATGTGACGAATGATTCAGATTGCTATGATGGCAATGCAGATGTCAATCCGACCCAGCAAGCATACTTTGCATTTCACAGGGGAGATGGTTCATTCAACTATGATTGCAGCCTGGACAGCAGTGGCAATCCAACCATTCAACAAGAGTCTACAATGGTTGGCTCTTGCAACAGTTGGGGGTCCTCAGTTGGTGATTGTACGATGAACACTGCGGGATGGGGAAGTTCTATACCGAGTTGTGGTTCTTCTGCCGATTACATTCACGACAACGATTCTTGCTCAGGTGGATGCGAAGTATTTGGCGTGCCATTTTGCTGCGAAGTTGGTGGTCCATCATATACAACAGAAGTTCAACGGTGTAAGTAGGAGTTCAAAATGAGGATGGGTTCTTTTGTCAGTGTACCTCTCGTATGGTCTCTTATGGGATGTGAACGTTCGCTTAACAACAAAGATGGAGTGGTCATAGATCCTCAGATAACGGTTACTCAACCGACGACGTTATCTCAGTTTAGAGATGCCGAACCGATTGTCTTTGTAGGTCAGGTCGATGGTTTAAATGAGGCGCCGGCGTATACGGGTGTATGGTCTAGTTCAGAAGATGGTGAGTTCTACTCTTCTGAACTCAATGCGATGGGGGCCTCTCAATTTGCCTATGATGGTCTTTCCATCGGTGATCATGAGATTACCTTTTCCATCGAGGTTGATCAGGTTGGAACCTACTCAGATACAATCGATGTCACCGTAATTGGTGGCAATGGCACCCCAACCATCTCGCTTGTATCTCCTCTCACAATGTTTTCAGAGGGAGGCGTTCCGATTTCATTTGTGGTTCAAGTGGATGATGATTACGACGATCCGTCGGCACTATCCGTGACGGCGTCAACCCAGTCGCGTGGTGAGTTTTGTTCCACAAACCCTGCTGAGGATGGACTTGCCAGTTGTGAAGTAACGCTTCCGGTAGGCGAGTATACGTTGGTGTTCAACGCTGTGGATACCCATGGAAATGAAGGAGAGCTGTCCTTTGCCTGGTCTGTGCTTCCCTTCACCCAAATTGACAACGACGGAGACGGATACACAGAGGAGGAAGGGGATTGTGACGACACCAACTCCCAGTTCTCTCCCGATGCGATCGAAGTTCAAGATGGCTTAGACAACGACTGTGATGGCTTTGTCGACAATGACTCTCCATTCTTTGATGACGATGGAGATTGCTATTGTGAGAGTACACCATGCAGTGGCACAATCGAGCCTTCGTGTGGCGTTTTGCAGCCTGGTGATTGCAACGACGCTTCAAATCTAGACTATCCTGGTTCTGATGAACGCTGTGACGGTATCGACAACAACTGTGATGGAGATGTCGATGAGTACGGTGCTATCGATGCTACAACGTGGTATGCAGATGTTGATGGGGATGGATTCGGAATTACAGATTACGTACAGGTGGCGTGCAATCAGCCCACGGGCTATTCGGCGACGTCAGATGATTGCAATGACAACGATGCCTCGATTTATCCAGGTGCGACGGAACAACCAAACTACATTGACGATGATTGCGACGGAATTGTAGATGACAACACTGTCAACTACGATGATGACGGAGATGGCTTCAATGAAAATCAAGGGGATTGTGATGACACGACTCCGATGGTGAATCCCGCTCAGCTTGAGGTCATCAATGCGGTGGATGATGATTGCAACGGGCTGATCGACGATCAAACGACCATTTATGATGATGATGGTGATGGATACAGTGAGAATCAAGGAGACTGTGATGATGCCAACATCGCGATCGCGCCAAACCTGACAGAGATTTGCGGAAATGGTGTGGACGACAATTGCAACAGTACCGAAGATGAAATCAACGCCATTGATTGCATTGACTACTACCATGATGCCGATGGAGATGGCTACGGCGGATCCTTTTATCCTTCAGAATGCTGGTGTGAACCAGGGGGCAACTCTGGAATGCTGAACGTTACAGAAGGTGGAGATTGTATGGACAATACGATGTCTCAGTCAATAAACGTATACCCCGGTCAGACGGATTTCTTTGATGTCGATCGCGGAGATGGTTCATTTGATTACGACTGTTCTGGAACAGAAGAACTTTTTGATACGGATACAGCCGAGTGTTCATGGAGCTGGTTTACCTGTGATGTCGACGTGACGGGTTGGGTAGGAAGTGCACCGAGTGCCTGTGGAGATATCGGTGAGTACGTCAACGATGATGATCATTGTTCAAATTCGTTGGGGATTGCAGGATGTGGTATCGATGAAGGGCTTTACCCATATACGCAATCGTGCAGATGAACTTTTGGATGGCCTTGATCAGTTAGAGAACTGGCCAGAAAAAGTTAAATTAATGCAAAAAAATTGGATAGGCAAGTCCTTTGGA
>CALDQI010000718.1:0-2348 GCA_937911635.1 uncultured Pseudomonadota bacterium
ATCTTCGGTTCCGGAGACCAATGTTCTATCCATTGAACTACAGGAGCAAGTTTCAATCTTTTGTAATAATAAAGGGTGGGGTGGAGGGTCAAACGCAATAGCTTTGATTTTTTTTTGAATGGGGTTGACAAGCGAATTCTTTTTTGTTGAGATTGAGTCTCAATTACGACAAGCCACCCCATATTTGGCTTGCCCGCTGAGACTGAGTCTCAAACTCAAACACAAACAACAAAACAAACATGAATACATATACTAAACTTAGTGCCGGTCTGATGGCCACCTTGGCACTATCGCTAAATTCTTTTGGCGACAACCATAGTAAGCCCGAACTTTCTCCATTGAATGTTGTGGGTTCAAACGCTGACGCACCTGAAACGACTTCAGGACTAAAAGCTTCGCTGTCCGTGGGCAGTTCCCCGAAGAGTCTGTCCATTATGTCCGCTGATCAAATCAAGGCTCAGGGTCTGAAAAGTGTCGGCGACATCATTGACTACACTCCTGGTGTAAATAATTCTCAGGGTGAAGGCCACCGTGATGCAGCAGTCATTCGAGGCATGCGTACCACACAAGATTTCTATCGTGACGGCGTTCGTGACGATGTGCAATATTATCGCCCTCTCTACAATGTAGAACAGGTTGAAATTATTCGCGGACCAGATGCACTTCTTTCAGGCTTCGGCGGTGCTTATGGTATTATCAATCGCGTATCCAAAAAGGGTGTGATTGGAGAAGACTTCACCACTCTTAGCGGAAGTGTTGATACCTTCGGCGAGCACAATGTACAGCTAGACAAGAACATGCAACTCAATGACAGCACTGCTCTTCGGGTAAATGTTTTCGGAGAAAACTTGGAAAATCATCGTGATTTTTACTACGGTGATGGTTTCGGTATCAACCCAACCTTGTTTTATGATCTTGGAGATGGAAGTTCTCTCAGCGTTTCCTATGAATACTTAGATCAAGAGCGCTTCATTGATCGTGGTATTCCTACTGCCAATAATACACCCGTTGAGTCCCTTAAGGATTATGTTTTCGGAGATGCAACTGAAAATTTCTCAACGCACGAAGCACACATTCTACGTGCAATCTTCGAGCATCAAGCCACCGAAAACTTTTCTGGTCGTCTCGCTGCCAGTCACAGTAACCATGATAAGCTCTATCAAAACATGTATGCATCTGATTACGATGGAGAAGCAGGCACTGTTACCTTGGACGGATATGTTGACACCACCCAACGTGCAAGCTCAATCATCTCTTATGATCTCTCTGGTCAAATCGAGACTAGCGGCATAACTCATAATTTGGTTTTCGGGTTTGAATACCTCGATACGGAAAACGACAATGATCGCTATCACGCAAATTTTCTGCCGGATTACAATTCAGACGCTGATACTGAAATTTTCGCTCTTACACGCCCAATAGCCCTTTCAGGCAATGTTGGACTTAACAGTGAAGGGAATAAAACCACTAATTACTATACTGGTGAAAATAGATATTTTGGGGACACAACATTTGCCGATGTAAAAGTTTTGTCTTTTTATATTAATGATGAAATAGAGCTTACAGACTCCTTGGATTTAGTTCTGGGTGCTCGGTTTGACAACATGGACATTGATGTTAACTCTTTAGACAAAAAAGGAGTGAACACTCCTTCTAGTGATTCTGACGACACCATATCTCCAAGAGTAGGTCTGATTTTCGATGTAACTAATGAAGCCTCGATTTACGCAAGTTACAGCGAAACCTTTGCACCGAAAGGTGGAGACCAGTACGCCAAATTAAAAAGTGCTACGGATGACGAAAAGTTAGACCCAGACACTTTCGAGAATCTCGAATTTGGATTTAAGTACGAACTTCCTATGGGTGTAAGTTTGTCCGCTACATATTTTGAAGTGGAAGCAAACAAACCTTCCTTGAATGGGGACGGAACAAGTTCCATGGTACAATCAGAGACCTCTGGTTTCGAGTTACAAGCTATTGGTTCACTGACTGATAAATGGTTTGTTAGTGCAGGATACACAAGTCTAGACGCGTCTAACACAGATGGGGAACGTTTAAGGGAATCGCCTGAGAATGCCTTTTCCATATTCAACAATTTCCTAGTCTCAGACCGACTAGCTGTGAATTTGGGAGTGATTTACTACGATATGAGTCTTGTCAAGGATGGTTCTACCACTTACCTACCAGACTACACTCGCATTGACGCAGGTGCATCCTATCTTCTTACGGACAACACTACTGTGCAGCTGAATATTGAAAATCTCACCGATGAGCTTTACTTCCCAACTTCACACAGCACACACCAAGCTTCTGTTGGAGCTCCTATCAACGCAACATTCGGCATCACC
>CALDQI010000719.1:0-13632 GCA_937911635.1 uncultured Pseudomonadota bacterium
CAAGTATCGATGTCTTTAACCATTCAAAATGCACGACTGCATTATCAAATCTTAAGTATTCAACGATGGTCTTTTTAGTGTCGATGATACCAAATAGGTATGATCCACCAATCTCTTTAGTTACAGGAACAACTACGTCTAATCCTGTGAGTCCTGCCATCATTGCCCATGCTCCTAAAAATAACATAGACAATACAAATATTCTACGAGTTAGTTTTGCAAATTTATCGTTTCCAACTCGATTCGCTGCTGCGTTTGCTGAACGAGATGCGGACTCCCTGTCTGCGTTCTTCAGATCCGCTTTCTGTTGCCGATCCGCCATCATCATTTCCATATGCCCCCACCAATATGTCATCGAGGCCATCGTTGTCGACATCTCCAGCGGTACTGATTGAATACCCCGCTTTGTCCTCTGCAGCCTCACCAATAAACTGATATTGCGCCTGTTCCTGTGTTTGGATCACAGGACAAGAATCCCAACTTGTAGCCACGTACTCATCGACATCGAGAATGCCATTACAGTCCAAATCAGTAGTGATATCTCCTAGTGAATCAGTAGTATCATCACAATCAGATGCGGTTTCAACGCCATCACAATCCTCATCGGTTGCTATTGTGGTTGACGAATTATCAGTGTCGTCGCAATCATCTTCAGTATCGATTCCATCACAGTCTGCATCCCCATCACAGATGAAGACGTTGCCTGGACAATCAACGACATAGTTGCTGGTCGAGATGGTAAATTCGTTCGCTGCAGCGGTTTGTGTCACCAGTCCATCTGTTGATGCACCGACATTGTCAAAACCAAAGTCCAACACGGTATCTTGGGGCGAGGCATTTTCAAAATACCAGCTTGTCACAAGAGAGGTGTTCATTTGATAACTGGATTGCAACGCACCGTTTGCGTCAAAAGACAAGGTGCCTTGGAACACAGCAAATGCGTACCCGTCTGCATATCCAATACTACTGGGGTCAGACAATTCACCGGCATCTGCGAGCGCATAATATTCCCATTCATCTGTGGAAGTCATTTCGAATACCATTGTTATCTCATGCTGATTTCCAGCATCATCATCGAGCAAAACCATTTCTGCATGGGCACCGAGTGCTGTTACATCCACGATTGTTTCAGTTAATCCGTCCATAGAGAGTGAATTGAGTGCACTCGAAGGGGTGGTCGAATTGTCCAGATTGCCTTCAAAAATGATGTGGCTGGTGTGGATGGTGGATTCGGCGTTGCAATCGTAGTCGTCACAGTCAGAATCGATCCAGTCTCCAAAGGTGTCACCGGCTCCTGGATATACATCGTCATCTGAATCGTCACAGTCGTCGGTTGATGTGAATCCATCACAGTCCGCATCGTCGACATTGCTCAGTAGGCTAGAGTCGGTATCGTCACAGTCAATTGAAGCCAACACTGTATCTGCATCGAAGTCACAATTTTCATTCGATGAACCAGGGGTTCCATATTCCCCATTAACCATTTCAGTGATCGACTCACACCAGAACCCGTTGTTGTCATTGTCGACATCGTTTAGGTAATCTGAACTCAAGGTCAAGGACACACCGGCGGCATTTGGCATTAAATCTCCGCCCGTCCAAGATACTTCATCCAATGTTCCCCCAGCATTCATAATCCCTAGAGTTTCTGAAGTGTTGTTGATCAGGAGTGATGCAAATTCATAGTCGAGAGTTATGCCTCCATTGGTTGCTAAATCGGCGTTGCGACCCAATACAGCGTATCCATTCGAGGGAACGATGACAGACTCAGAAATGGTGTGCTCGAGTTGTAGATCGTAGATTTCCAAGCCCAAGATATTGATGTCGTTTGCTGTTGTGTTGTAGAGTTCAAACCACTCTCCATCGGCATCAGATACTATGTCTGGATTGTTCATTACTTCAGTGATGACCAAATCGCCGACTGTCAGCATGTTAGACGAATAATCGACGAAAACCGAAGCGGTACCGCTGGTGCCATTGTCTATTCCATCCGTTGCAAATACAGAACAAGTGATTGACCCATAAGAAGTCAAATCACTCGTTAAGGTATTTGACAATGTTGAGGTTGGAGATGAGGTTTGAATGCTGTTTCCATCGGCATCCGTCCACTGAAATACATAGGATAAACTTTGGTCATCGATATCCGAACTTTCTACATCAACGGTACACGTTACATCGGTTTCCGCGGCGTATGGCATGCTTTCTAGAATAGAGATTGTGGGTGCTGTAGGGAGTGTGTTCTCGATGGTTATCGAAGCACTGGAATTAACACTTGAGCCATTCGCATCCGTCGCACTAGCTGTGCAACTGATGCTATCACCAGGATCCGTATCGGTAGGAGAAATGGTGTAAGAATCAGTTGAAGATAGTACAGCCCCACTGCTATCAGTCCATTCGTAAGATGTAGCAAGGGTGCCATCATTCAAATCTTCAAAACTGGCGGCACATGCAAGAGCAGTGCCTGTGAATGCTGAAGTAGGAGTGATGCTAGCATCAGATTGAATGGTTGGGATCGTATTTTCAACGAGGACGCCAACAGTGTCCATCTTCGAACCACCGTTTGCATCGACGGCAGTAATGTAGCAACTCACTTCCTCTCCAACAGTTACAATGCTGGGGTCGAGTTGCAAAGAAGCTTCTGTTCCAAGAGAGGTTCCAGAAGTGTCCATCCATTCGTATGTGATGGTTGGCATGTCGCCATCTACATCAGATGCACTACCCGTGCACGTTAGTAAAGTGTTCGCTTCAACACCGACATTTGGTGTGATTTCAGCAGAGTCAATGTGCGGTAAGGTATTTTGAATCGTCACAGATGCAGACGCTGTTGTCTCCGAAGATGCATCTTGAGCAGCAACACTACACGTGATTTCAGAATCAACAGAAAATGGACCGGACAATAGAGTACCATCTTCCGTTAAAGGCGTTCCGTCTATCGTCCAGGAGTACGTCAACGAGACCTCATCTCCATCAGCATCTGTGACATCAACGGCTTGACATGTGATGTCGTCTTGTGAAGCAGGTGCATTTGGAGTGAGTTCAATAGAGCCAATGATGGGGGTGCTGTTGACAATGGAGACTGTGGATGAGTCGGTAACGGTTCCATCGCTTTCATCGGTTGCGCTAACGGTACATTGGATCTCGTCTCCTTGAGAAACGATGTCTGCAGTCAGCAATAACTCTGATGCGGAACCAATGACGGTTCCATTGTTGGTCCATTCGTATTTGAGGCTGATTTCTTCCAAGTCTGCATCGGATGCCGTTGCAGTACACATCAGCGTATCTCCAATTCGAGCCTCTTCCATATTGACTTCGAAAGAATCAATGGTGGGGTTTGTGTTGAGAACCGTCACTGTTTCAGTTTGGCTAATGAGCTCTGCCTGACCATCACTCAATGTTGCGGTGCAGGAAATTTCGTCTTCTGGCTGAACCATCTCTGGGGTCAATTGTAAAGAGGTTTCGGATCCCAACTCGCTACCGTACGAGTCTTGCCAAGTATATGTCAAATACAGTGGATCATTGTCAGCATCTGTACCATTCATGACACAGTACAAAGTGGTTGATGTGGTAATCCCTTCTGAAGGTTCAATCCTAAAAGACGTGACCTCAGGACTAACATTGGTCTTTGGTTCTTCTTCAGACCCACATGCCAGAAGCAGTCCTGGAAGTAAAAATAGTGTTTTGGACATTGCGAATCTCCTCAAGAAAAATAATCGTGGTGACAGTCTGTTCCTTTTGTAACCAACCCATCCAGAAATGAGAAAGAATCAGCACAAATTTATGATGGGAATTCTAACGTAACGATTCAGAGATACAGATTACTGTCTGTAGGCGACACAGTAAGAACCGTTTGTCCCAATAGATGGTGCATTGTTCCACCAGTGATTTCCACAGGTCCAACCAGGGCCTTCAGCAGGATTGTAGTCGTGATTGGACGACGAAACAAAATGTGAGCAAGAACCCAAATTAACTGTGCCGTAAGGGTTAGTGCATTCAAAACATTGGTCGCCAACCATGGGGCAGTTGGTGTTGTACCAGACGCATCCATAGTGATCGCCTGTCATCTTGTAGACTTGACTGCTGGTGGCGCTGGCGGCTATTTGGCAGTCCTCTGACACACGATATTCTGTGTTTCCGTTGTCGAGTGTGAACCAAGTCTCCCAAGAGTAGGGGGATGCGTATTGGTTCGGACCGGCAGTAGTAGAATTCCATGAAGTCCAGCCGTTGAACTGGTTTGACCAGTCTGCATGGAGACTGTAATCGATTATCGTCCAACCTCCACTGTCGGTGGTCATGTCGCATTGAACATCGAATGCAGGATTCCCATTGTACGGTCCATCCAGATCGATCGTGTATATACCGTCCCCGATTGAATATCCGGCCGTTAGAATCTCATTGCAGTCAGCAAAGTAACAATCTCCCGCATTTGGATACGAGCTGGGGTCACTGTCGTTGCAATCATCTCCTCCACAGGACACATCCGAAAAGCCATCCAAGTCGATGTCGTTATCGATCTGTCCATCGCAATTGTAGTCTACACCATCGCATCCTTCAGAGGCTCCTGGGTTCACGGAGGCGTTTCCATCATCGCAGTCGCCGTCGAGTAAAATGTGGTCAGCTGGCTGTGAACACTGGGTGATGGTGTTCGTTGTATCTCCGTACCCATCTGCATCGTCGTCCAGATACCAGACGGAGGCATCAATGGCGGTGTTCTCATCCGTTACCCCATCACAATTGTCATCGATCAGATTGCACACTTCGTTTGCATCAGGGTTCACCTGATCATTTTGGTCGTTGCAGTCGCCAACCTGCGCAGCATATCCTGCTGGTGGATTGCACTGCACCAAAGTAGAGACAATGGTTCCGTAGCTGTCTGAGTCGGTGTCTACATACCAAGTTGGAGCGTCGATGGCTGTGTCTTCATCGATGAAGCCATCACAATTGTCGTCAACTGAGTTGCAGACCTCATCCATGCCTGTATTAACAACACCAGAAGTATCATCGCAATCTGTGTTGTCGGCAACGAAACCACTGGGTTGATCACAAGCAACTATTGTACTGTCTGGATCGCCAAAGGTGTCTGCGTCCGTGTCAGCGAACCAAGTGAGCGCATCTGTGGCTGTGTCTTCGTCGATGAAGCCATCGCAATTGTCGTCAACTGAGTTGCAGACCTCAACGATGCTGACATTGACCATGTTGTTGATGTCGTCACAGTCTGTGCTGTCGGCAACAAAACCATTTGGCTGTTCGCACGCTAGCGTGGTGTTGTTTGGATCACCGTAGGTATCTTCATCGGCATCGGCATACCAAGTGAGCGCATCTGTGGCTGTATCTTCATCGATGAATCCGTCACAGTTGTTGTCCACTTCGTCACAAACCTCATCCATGCTGGTGTTGACCATGTTGTTGATGTCGTCACAGTCTGTGCTGTCGGCAACAAAGCCATTTGGTTGGTCACAGGCTAGGGTGGTGCTGTTCGGGTCGCCAAATGTATCTTCGTCTGCATCCGCGAACCAAGTGAGCGCATCTGTGGCTGTGTCTTCGTCGATGTTGCCATCACAATTGTTGTCTACATCATCGCAGACTTCTTCCCCATTTGGATTGATTGTGTCATTTCGATCGTCGCAGTCATCACTGCTCTCAACATATCCATCGGGCTGACTGCAATCTGTCTGAGCGATCTCCGAATTTCCAAATCCATCCGCATCATCATCGGCATACCAAATTGTCGCATCTTGTAAGTCCTCATCTTCCTCATCGATCAGATCATCACAGTCATTGTCGATATCGTCACAAATTTCAGCTGCGTCAGGGTTGACATCGGGGTCTTGATCATCGCAGTCAAGATCTGAAGTGAAGCCATCGCCATCTATATCAACTGAATTTTCTGATTCAACCGTTTCGTTGTTCATTTTTAGGTCTGAACGACATCCAACAAGCATTAGCCAAAGAATATTGATCATATGCACTCTTCCTCATGGGATTTCCCAATTTATCATTGTACGAATACCTTCATTGTATACATAATTTGTTCAAATGGTATCGCATTCAACAAATGCAGAAGCGAAGAGTTTAAAGAATACTCTTCGGGTATACACGAATCTCAGATCCAACAGCAAAAGCCTGATGAAATGATTTTTGGCTGGAGAGGAACGCCCATTTCTCTCCGTAAACGGCTCCCCAGTCCCATTCTAAGTTGACACTGGTGATGGGCAGTGTCTCCCATATGGGATGCCACACTTGATATTCCAACAATCGACCAGCACGGGTCTGTCCGAAACCCCAAGAATGCTCTTTAAAAAAGTGATCCAAGGAATCTTCTTGACTCATTACAGGATTCTTTCCGAGTTCGACCTGTATTTGTTGAACAGATTGTCCAATCCACAACTTGTGTTCCAATTGAAAGTTGTTTTCAGACTCTATCCAAGCACTGGTCATCGGCGCTGCCTGATAAGGCTCATTGTATAGTGTTCGAGCGAGCAGAGCTATCAACCGTTTTGGAACGTATTCTTTGATGAAGACCACTCCTCTTCGTCCATCCGGATGGCGCACATAAAATCGGAGGTTGATCTCTGGAAAATTGATAAATCCAGGCCATCGAATCCCAACGACTCGGGTATCCAAGAAATCAAAGGCAACCAGTGATACAAAAGCTCGTCCATCAATGGTGTCGAGAGTAAGGCCGGGGGGTAGATGATCAGACAACAATTGTGGATCAATGTCATAGGTCAATAGAAGCAATCGTTTCCACTGTGCGGATAGGAAACAAATGCGGTCTGGCTTTTCAGTACTCATACATCCTCGGGATTGGATCTTGTGTACACAATAATACAGGAGTCAACAATGAACGACATCAAAAAGGATCTATACGCATGCGTTTCGTGTGTATCTGTTTCAGGGTTCTAAATCAGTGAGAGCATCCAATGCCTAGGCAATCCAAAACGATAAATATAAAAATGGTGGAGGCGACGGGAATCGAACCCGCGTCCACATCTAGGCGGCAATCGGCCTCTACGTGTGTAGTCATGATACCTACTGCATCTCAAGCCGCCTCATGACGGGCAACTCAAGCGAGAACAGATAAAGAGGTTTATCGTCCACTTTCCCCTCTGTTAAAAGGTCCACAGACTATCTTGGTAAACATACGCCTCAACAATTACCCCAAGTAATAAAGGTCAAGACGGCTGAAGCGGCTATTAAGCGGCTACAGCAAAGTGTGCGTTATTGTTTGCAACTAAATTATTGTTTTCAGGGATTAACGAGTTTCTGAGACCTCGACACGCAACCTCTCACCCAAAACCCAAACCTGTCGAAAGCCTTTGCGCCCCCATAATGGTTCATTTTGGTTGATGATTCTCTCACTGTCAAAGAACGATGTGCACCGAAGTGCTCTATCAGTATACACCAAAACGAATGCTCTTTCAAGGTTCGGACAACAATCATTCTGAAAGTGGTATGCGACTGTATATTAAAGTGTACAGCTGTATTTTTTATTGCTGTTTAACGGCCTTCACAATGTTTGGATAACTATCCCATGTACCCCAACTTTTGGTTTTGTTGTTGTAGATCATGTGTTCAGCCTCTGGGGTTAGTCGGATTGCTTCCACGAGGTCATGTTCATTGACTTCCAATACATTGCCATCCAAGCTGTAAAAGTAGGTCTTCTGTTCAGAGAAGGAATCGGAGACTTGTTGTTGAATGCGCGGCTTAACATCGTCCCACGAATAGACTATAAATATGCCCGACGTACCAACCAACATCCACAATCCGCTCAAGATGTACGCGGACGTTTTTCTATAGAACGTAGACTCTTTATGGGTATTGATATGGTAAACGCCAATCAAGATAAGGGTTAATTCGAGTGAGATGGGAAAGAAGATGCTGTCTGTAATCTGAAGTTCGAAAAAATGTCCGACAGCAATCTCCAACAATGCAATCACCATTAGCCATATCAACCCAAAGAAAAACATGTCGGTAGAGCCCTGTCCCTTTGAGTTTTTAGATGAACTCTTTGGCTTGGGTAGAGATTTCGGGACGGAATTGGTCTTTGCCGTTTTGAATACTTCTTTAATTTGTTTGGTGGTGATGTATTGCTCTAATAATTCGAGTTCTTCTTTACTCAAAACATCGGTATATGTTAGGCTACGAAATTTGGATTGGTTCTTTTTTGCCGATAGGATTTTACTGTCAAAACTGGACTCGAGGTATCGGATAATGCCTTGTTCTACCCTAAATTCAGTGTTGATGGTATTCAGGGTCTCTATTGGAATTCGTTCTTTGATTCTGTGTAATATGTTGAGTTCATCGATGGAAACTTGATCGTCTGCGACAGCAGCGATGACTTGTTCTCTATAATCAGCGATAACTTTTCGTAATTCTCGTGCTTTGCCCGGTAAGGTAATACTGAGGTCGTCGTTTGAGGATTTGCTGTGTGTGTACAAGTACCATTCTACACAGGTGTAGAGCGCATTCAAAATTGATTCTGCCTCTTGTACCGTCGCATCGTTTTGACGGGCGTGAGACCCATCGTTGCCTAATTTCCAAACAGTACCGAAAGCAGTGGCCACAGTACTCGGAAATTCAACGGGTGTTTTGCTTTGAACCTTTGAACTCAAAGCGCCATAAGCAAGTGGTTTTCCTTTTTTATCCGCGATGGACTGGTCGAATTCTTCCAATATCGCAATGAAGATTAACTCACCGATGTTTCGTGCTTCATTTTGAATACCGGTGGGATGAACTTCATAAGGTTGAGCGATCAAAACTTTGTATCGATCGGCAATACGTTGGGTAGAATTCATCTGAGTCCTCAAACATTATATTGACTTAACACGTGCACTTCGATTAAATAATATAGTTACCAGATTCGGTTTTGAACTCAATGTAAATATCTATGTTGTCTTTGGACGGACGGTTGAGGAAACGACAGAATGAGTATGTTATTTCATTGACCCATGAACATGTTGAGGATGAATCTCTGTTACTGGAAATCGATAATGATGATGAACTGTAAACAAATATGTGGAGACAACATGACTGTACGACCAACATTCGCAACACTATTGATCGCGATGACGGGTTGCCAAACTTTGCCGGAAGGTTTGCGCGTCACCCCAGAGGGGAGTGGCCCCTTAGTTCGGGTAGATTGGGATGCGCACCCATTTCCAGATGTTCCATTTCCGAACAATTTGGCTACCAGACCCGATTCCGATTCACCGACAGGGCGCCGACTGAACATATCGGCAGTTTCATCTACAAAGTATGAAGCAGACACCCGTGCGAAGTTGAATGACCTGACTGGGTTTGGAACCTTTTCGCCGATTACGATTGCGTTTGAATCTCCGCTTGATTTGGACAATATTGCGGCGCGTCATCGAGACGATGATAAATTGGGTGCGGAACAGTTCACAGATGATGCCTTCTTTGTGATCAATGTAGACCCAGATTCTCCAGCCTATTTACAGCCGGTCGCACTGGAGATTGGGCAAGGTCGGTATCCACTGGATGTACCTCGAGGCGATCGGTATTTTGCCAATGACACTCGATCGGAGTCGCCGACAGTCGTTTTTGATACCGTCGATGAGGATGTGAATGGCAATGGCGTTTTAGATTGGGGTGAAGACTCTGACAACGATGGGATTTTGGATGTTCCGAATCTCTATCCGATAGATACAGACAACCCTGTCGACGATCTACTTACCTGGTATGAACGCAGCTCGAACACATTGATCATGAGGCCTGTCGTTCCACTCTATCAGGAGTCAACCTATGCGGTGGTCCTCACAAGTCGACTGATCGGTGAAGATGGTCAGCCCATTCGATCACCATGGGAGTTTGTGAACCATTTGGATCAGAATCAAGAACTTGAACCACTGACCGAAGCATTGGCAAATCTAGGACTGTCTACTGATGACATCGCCTTTACTTGGACATTTAGCACAGGCAGTGTCACCGGGGATCTGGTGAGCGTCCGACGCGGATTGTATGGTGAAGGTTCATTTAAGAAACTCGCAACAGAGTATCCGGCGGGAATTACCCATGGTCATGAGACGCACAACTTAGAAGGAGTGGATCCATATGCGCTTCCGTTGTCGCACCTTGGAAATACGCTGTCTACTCTTGGTCTCTTGAGTGGTGAAGGTGGTCAAATCGCCGCAGATTCATTTGAAAGATATGGAGATTACGTCGTTGGTGGTTCTTTTGTGACACCATACTTTTTGGTGGATGAGATTGATGACGAAGATGGCTTTGATGACTCTGATGAATATTGGAGAATGAATCCAAAATTAGGGACCTACACGGCAGGACCTCAGAGGGTCCCCTTTACCTGTACCATTCCAAGTGAGGCAAGCGGGTTTTCTCCTCCGTATGATGTTGCGATTTTTGGACATGGCTACGGGTCATCTCGTTTTGACGGTTTGGGATTTGCTTGGGCTTTTACCCAGATGGGTTATGCAGTTTGCTTCAATGATTTTCCGGGACACGGTCCGACCATTTCTCCTGAAGACTTGGCACTGTATGAGCCTGTGTTGGATGCCAACAATCTTCTCCCATTCTTGGATCATCTGAAAGACTCTCGCTATCGAGATTTGAACAATGATGGAATTCCAGATTCCGGTGGAGACCAGTGGTCTGCCGATGTATTCCACACGCGTGATATGGTTCGACAAGCCGTTGTAGACTGGATGCAAATGGTTCGGTCATTGAAAGCCTGCGGTGAGGGGACGATGCTCCTAGACGACGGTTCAGAACAGCTGTCCTGTGACTGGAATGACGACGGAACGATTGATATTGGTGGTCCGGATGCGAACTTCTTTATTCTGGGTGGATCGCTAGGCGGTATCAATACTGGTGTCGCCGCGGCGCTGATGCCCGAAGTGAAGGCCTTCTCACCAATTGCCGGTGGTGCTTCGCTGTTTGACATCGCTCTGAGGACAGAGATTGGTGGTGCGGTAGAAGCGATGCACGGCCGAATATTGAGTCCAATGTTCTTGGGGTATCCCAACGAAGATGGATCACTTCGAGTGGTGCAGATGGTCAACTCTGAGACCAAAATGGTCGAATTAGACGTTGCGACGATAGCAGAGGTTCCGCCACTTGGGAAGATTGTGATTGAAAACCTCACCAATGGCGAAGTTCGAGAGGGGATGATTCCAGAAGACGGTCGATTCCGATTGGGGCTGCCCTGTGATGCTTTGAGACCTTCAGAAAAACGCAAGCTGGTTGGCATGCCGGAGTCGGGGCCTTCTGTAGGTTCAATCTATGAAGCGGCAGACAATGCTGACTTAGGAGACCTCCTATCCATCAAGATTTATGATGAAGGTGGAGCGCTCTTGCACACCATTGAAACGTGGGAATCAGATGTGGTTCACGAGGGTGTGACCATGCGAGCTGGAACCCCGTTGATAGCTGGGTCGTACGGTACAGGGCGGATTCGAGGATCATCCAACCTGAGACGGATTGTGTCCATCTTCGGCTCTGTACTGGAGTCGGGAGACCCGATTGGGTATGCACCGTACTATATCGATCGTCCACTAGAGATCTTGGGCGGTGAGCAAACCAACATTCTAATGGTTCCGAGCATTGGCGATACGATTGTGCCTGTTTCTGCAGGGATTACGATGGCTCGTGCTGCTGGACTCATCCCGCAGGACGTGGTGGATGACCGCTATGGTATGACCGTCGATGAATGGCTGGTAGATAGACGGGTGATTCAAGGGATTGAGGATTATGGCGAGTACCGTTGTCCAGATGAAAACGGTGAGCCATGTCTCTTTGACGCCGACGATCTTGACAATGGTTTGGACGGTACAGGAGCCCCCTCCGACGATCCGTTACGACTGACCCGAGAGACTGATGTGGGTGTCTCAGCACTTCGATTGCCCTACACCAGTACGCGAGGCTCACACGGGTTTGGCTTTGCGAGTCCTTCTCAGCCAGCCGATCAAAACTCTTTGGCTCTCAATCAAATCGCCTACTATTTTATGTCGGGCGGACAAGAGGTCTCAGACGATATTTGCATGGCTGACTTTTCTTGTGATTGGCTTCCAGAACTGGATGTCAACACTGAAACAGAAGATACCAGCGATACAGGAGAAGAGTAATGTTGATCTATTCACTACTACTGTCCGCGATGGCAGAACCCGCAGCAGAAACCAAATCGGAAACGGTAGAGAGCACAGGCAACCTTCGTCTAGTGGCCACTCAAAGACCTGGATTCACAGTGGATTTCGAAGGGAGAGAGTTGGAGTCGGGCCTCGTGTTTGACTCTCGTCTTCGTACACAAGTCGATGTCAATCTATCCGGCTGGAAATTGGAAGTTGGGGGAGACCTCATCGATGGTCAGTTTGCTGGGTCGCCTTGGAATCTGGACGACACCACCCACAACTATCATCCTGAAGTGATCGGAGTCTTCAACGCATCCAATTTCAATATTCGGGCTGCACAGGTGAAACGAAAGTTTGGTTCCGTTGGTGTCCAGACGGGTATTACCACCTCGCACTGGGGGCTGGGAATCATTGCCAACGATGGGAACCACGAGCAACTCTTTTCCCGAGTCGACTATGGAGACCGAGTATTTCGAACGGCTGCCGTGACAAAACCGATGGACAAGTTGGTGGTGATGGTTGGTGGAGACTGGGTGCTCGAAGACGACATCGGTGGGTATACCGATGGGCATATGGCCTATCAAGGTCTGGCATCCGCTCAGTATATCGCCAGTAAAGACAATGCTGTTGGTTTTCTCAGCGTTTATCGTCACCAGACCAAGATGGATACGGACAAGTCTCTGGAAGGGATGATTTTGGATCTCTACGCCAAAGGTGTCCAGCCTATGGGTGGCGTAGATCTGTACGGTGCTGTGGAGGGGGTGTATCTTCACGGAGACCACGGGCAGATATCCAATCGAATGAACCCAGATGGCTTAGCCGTTCGGTCCTACGGCGCTGTAGCTCAACTGGAAGTTCGTCATCCGAGCGCACACATTGGACTCAACGCGGGGTTTGCATCTGGAGATGCCAACTCTTCTGATGATGTCTACTCTACCTTCTCTTTTGACAGAGACTACAATGCTGGTTCAATGATCTTTGACCTGCATCAGGCGGCAACGGAAGTCGCGACCTACAACCTCATTACCGACCCTGAACACGCTGGAAACCCTCCAGACGGCGTCGAGTTTGCGGTCACCGAAGGGGCTATTCGCCAAGCGATGTATTTGCAGCCGACTGTAACCTACAAAGGCTTTGCAGATTGGATGGATGTTGCGGTTGGTTCTGTGATGGCTTGGCAAACGGTACCTGTATCCTCTCCATTTATCTCCACCCGGAATGGTGGAGCTGCCGTAAACCAGCTGGGTGACCCTACTACTGGGTATCAGCTTGGTGTGGAACTCAACTGGGCAATGATGATCAATCACGAGTATGATTCTGGACTCAAAAATGGACTGTCTATAGAGGGTGCACACCTGTTGCCTTCTGAGAATCTAGGTGTGGATAGTGCACTTTCTATGATTCGTATTCAGTCGAACATTGGCTGGTAAATAGACTGTGTGTGGAAAAACCAAACCTCGCTATCGAAAGAGCACATCAACGGTGGATGTTGAAAAGTATCCATCGTCCATTGCTGTTCATCTCTCTACAG
>CALDQI010000720.1:0-10333 GCA_937911635.1 uncultured Pseudomonadota bacterium
TTTTTCAGGTTTGTTGATGCACATTGCGATCGCAATCTTGATGAAGGATTTGATTTATTTCTCTGTACAAATGATGATGGCGTATGTTTTCTTCATCCCAGAATCTTGGGTGGTGTGGCTTGGCGATTGGCGCAACTGGATTAAGATAAAACCCAGGATTTCGATCAAAGGTTGAAGCTGTTTTAGGAGGTTGGTGTCCCCATAGAATAGAGATAGACATCTTGTTTTGTATAGGGGATTTCAATGCCGTGCTCGGTAAAGGTGGTATAAATGAGTGTATTCGCCTGGTCCTGAATTTTCAGTAACCGTTCAGGGTGCTCAATCCACAATCGAAGTGTAAAGTCTAGACTGGAGGCTCCCATACTCGTGAAGTGTGCCACGGGTTCTAACTGAGGCTTGTCTAGGATTACGTTGTCCAATTTCTTGGCGATATCCAGCAGCAGAGTTCGAATCTGTTCCACATCTGAGCCGTAGGCAACTCCAGCAGCAATCTCGATTCGAGCGATACTGGTTTCTCCACCACTCATGTTGATAATTTGTGCATTGGCCATAATCGAGTTGGGGATGATGACCTCAATGTTTTCTGTTGTTAACAGTCGGGTGCTTCGAAATCCAATGTGTGTGACACGCCCTTTGGTCTGATCGTCCAAGACTAGATAGTCGTGAAGTTTATACGGGGCATCCGATAGAATTGCGACCCCTGCAAACAGGCTTGCCAACGTATCTTGAGAAGCATAGGCAACAGCAATCCCAATGACACCGGCTGATGTTATCCAAAGCATCACATCGATGTCCCACGCTAAGAGCAGTAGGTAGACACTCATCGTGATGATAACAATGCGCAGCAGTAGATGAAAAATCGGTAAGGTTCGTTCATTGACAACGAGCCAATGATTGCTTGATTCCAACATATGCTCGAGCAAGATTGAGCTACTCTTAAGAGCAACATGTGTCCACATCGCGATTAGTACGGACAGTGATAGACCATGAAATCCTCGGACCCAGAAGTCGGAAAGAAGGCTGCTATTGATTGCGTGGCCGACACCAATCAAACCAATAGAGACACTGCTCGGCCACCGTATTAGTTCCAATAGTGTATCGTCCAAGTCGGTGTCTGTTTTCCGAGTTAGGCGACTGGTTATCGGTAAAACAACTTGGTGGACGATGATGGCAGAGATGACTCCAACGACAATTGCGGTAAGGCTCTGTAACTCGGTGGGTAGGTCGCGAAACCAGATAACAAACTTGAGAGGCGCGGGTAGTTGGTTCCATGCGATTGCTGTCATATATCCAGCGATCACTGTTGCCAGTCCAATTGTTGTGATTGGATTGTTATCGTCTTCTTCTAGTCGACTGTTGTTCCAAAGTGTCCAAGCCCACCATATCGCGATGCAAACGGTACTGATATTGGCAGGAGACCAGTTGCCTTCTGTTGGAAGGGGGGAGGACAAGAGGGCACTAGACAAGGCAATGATCCCAATGAGTCCCTGTAAAGTCCGATAGAAAATTATAGGTGTTTCTGGATGGGTACTTGGGATATCGTCAAGTACAGAACGGTATATTCGTAATATGAGTAGCAACACAACTCCCATTGTGACCCACAATATTGTACTCATCCAATCTTCCATGCAAACCCCTACATACAGTGACGGCTATTCCAGTATATCCAGTTCAATAGGAGTGTTCACTAAGCCTTCTAATTTGTATAGTGTACATGATGATGGAGGTCTGAGTTTTTACCGTGAAAAATTTTTACCTAAAAAAGTAAAGAGGAGGAGCCGAACTCCCCCTCAAGGTACTCCAATTTAGTAGTTGATTATTTTAATGGGACGAGTCCTTTGACTCCATCTTGGCGTTTTGGAAGCAGATGCATCTGTTGGCCCAATACATAGGTGCGAAATTGCTTTTCTCCATCTTTTGACACCCATTGGTCTGTTTTTAGAGAGCCTTCAATGGCCACCAATGTGCCTTTGCTTAGGTATTTACAACAGGTTTCAGCTTGCTTCCCCCAAAATCGAACTTGATGCCAGTCGGTTGATTCTGTCCAGACATCGTTATTTTTGATGGGTCGATTGGTCGCAATTTGTAAGTCGACGTACGTCTTGCCAGTTGTGGTTGATTTGGCCTCTAGGCTTTTGCCCAGTCGACCCATGATAACTACAGTATTAATTCCACGCATAAATGATAACTCCATTGAAAAAGGTTGAAAGTGCGTGTGTCCTCTGAAGTGAGGACGGACTCAAAATAGCAAAGATCATGCCGATATCTAAGTGCTTGAAATATTTGACAATTACTATTGTTGCAATAGGGGTTCGTCGATTCCTATGTCGAAAATCTAGATGATCCGTCAGTTTCTATGCAGCGTGCGATTCTTTTGAGTAATTCAGCAGTGAATACAGTTGGATAGTGATTGGATACTGAACCGGTTTGTTGATTTTTCGAGACTGTGTAATTGAATGTGATGAACTTGCACGGTTTAGAAGATGCTCATAGATTTGAGACACCAATGTAAAAAATGAAAATTATCCAAGCGTTATAAAGAGATATGGTAACCTTTAGCGTTCACAGGTCGATCCATTTCTGATTTTCTGTTAGATTGGAAGACAGATCATTTATGGAGCTGACATGATGTCATTTGTTGCAACATTTTTATTGAGTGGCTTTATGCAAACTGCTGCTGCTGTGGAGTGGCCAGACATCTCTGAACCAGCAACGCAAGCCATTAAAAAAAGCAATGATCGTGCCATCATCATCGCACTTGAAGAATACGAGAGCATGATGGGTGTTCGAAATGCTGGAGTCAACTCAGATGATTGGGAGAAATATTTTACAGCTGCATTGGGTCTGCCATCTTCTCAGGTGTCTGTTTTAAAAGATACGACTGCAAGTCGAATGCGAATTGAAAATGAGTTGAAGCGCGCCGGAAAGAAGCTGAAAAAAGACGGAAAACTGTGGGTGATTTATATTGGTCACGGCATCACCATGTTCGATAGTGGTGAAGCGGCTATTTTACCTTATTATGCACCGACAGAACCGAAAGAACTGTATGCCTCTGCCATATCAACATCTGAGATCGCTAAGCTGATTGGAAAATCTGATGCACAAAGTATATTTGTGTTCGACGCTTCGTTCAATGGGCTCGATAGGAAAGGGAAGCCACTTGCGGAGGCGCTGCCCGCTCAACCAGGTGTGGTACCAACCATCACTAAGAAAACGACAGTACTTTCTGCGGTGTCTCCAGATGAAATCGCAGGAAATTTGACTGAAAACGGCCGGCCTGCATTTTCCTATTTGGTACTTGGTGCGCTTCGAGGGTGGGCGGATTCGGATCAAAATGGTTGGATGAGTTTACTTGAGAGTGTAGATTATGCTTCGGTTGTCCTTGGTGGTCAAACCCCGACAGTGAAAGGTCGACTGCGCAGACAAAAGATATCCGAAGCAGTAGAAGAAGGACCCAGTTTGGTTCGTGAACGATCTGCGATTACACCAGTAGATCCAATGGCGATGGTTCCAGAGGGTATGCTTCAAGAGGGGGTATCCCTAGAATCTTTGTTGGGAGAGTTGGCTCAGCAGCGTGAGTATGAAGTGCAAATCCAAGAGGAAATCGACGATCAAGTATCGATCATTCGAGAGTCTGCAGCCGCACACTGGCAACGCATTCGAGGGTTTGCTGAGCAGCGCGTAGATGACCCCGCTCGTGTTGCGGTGTACGCATTTTTAAGAGAGTATCAAGATGTCGTGATCCAAGTGCAGGGTCAAGATTTTGAAGTGGATATTCCAGAGGTTCAGTTGGCTAGACAACTCCTGAGTCAACTCGCGACGCCAACCATTCAAGGGGTGGAGTTTACTTGGGTTTCCGGTGGTGTATTTGAGATGGGGAACAGTCAAGTGAGTTCAATGGCACACAGTGTCCGTCTCAGTCATTCCTTTTATGTTTCGACCACAGAAGTGACACAAGCATTGTACCAATTGGTCATGGACGAGAATCCAAGCGCTAGCAAAGGAGATTTGTATCCCGTGACAAATGTATCTTGGTTTGATGCCGTTGCGTTTGCCAATGCGTTGAGTGCTTATGAAGGATTGGAACAGTGTTATGAAGTGTCCGGTGATTCCGTGACTCTACCGTTGGGGATGGAGTGCTTGGGATATCGGTTGCCCACAGAAGCTGAGTGGGAGTTTGTTGCTCGAGCCAATACTCCAGGTGGTTTCTCGGGTGGCGATCGATTGGCGAGACTGGCTTGGGTAGACAGCAATTCTGGTGGAGAGGTTCATTTTGTCGCTCAAAAAAGTGCCAATGAGTTTGGACTCTACGATATGAGCGGAAACGTCTCAGAATGGGTGTGGGATTGGTACGGAGAGTATCAGGTCTCAGACAATGTAGATCCGATAGGTCCTGGAAAAGGGGCGTATAAAGTCCAGCGAGGTGGTTCTGTTGTGTCGAATGTTGGTCAAGCACGGATTGATACCCGTCATCCTGTAGAGCCGGCATACCGCTCACCATTTCAGGGTTTCCGCGTTGTGCGCACAGTACCAGATCTTTGAACCATATTGTTGATGCACTTTTATGAATTTCGATAGTCTATACATTGCGTTGCCCGCCAAGTCACCCACTGAGGTTCAGCAGTGGTGGAATGCTTTTATTAAAGTCAATTCAAATGGTGATCGGGAGGGATTCTTCAAGTGGCTGTTTGAGCAATCGTACATTACTGAACTTCAGTATTGGGATGCGTTGGATGGTGCAGAGATGAGTCTGTTTGCAGATATAGACGCGGATTCTCAGATGCAATCAGTAGAAGAAACGATAGCCCCTGAAACACCAGCGGATGCATATCAATTCATCGCCGAACTTGGTGCGGGAGCGATGGGAGAGGTTCACATTGTTAAAGAGGGCTTTCTCAAACGCAAAGTTGCACTCAAGTTCATTCGAAGCGATAGAGCAAATGAACGATCTCAAGCTCGATTTGTACGAGAAGCGTTGATTACAGCTCAGCTAGATCACCCCAACATTGTCCCAATTTATAGCTATGAGCAGAATTTACAGGGTAATTCAGCGTATACAATGAAATGGATCAAGGGTCGAACCTTTGAAGAGATATTAAAGGATTGCTGTCTGGAAATTGATTCGGGAGTTCAGCAAGAAACTACGCCATTGGTTGAGCGTCTCGACTTATTTCTCAAACTTTGTGAGGCGATGCACTATTCCCATTCTAAAAATGTCATCCATCGGGATCTCAAACCCGCAAATGTTATGGTGGGTCCATTTGGAGAATTGTATGTGATGGATTGGGGAATCGCTCGGGTTGTTGGTCAGCAAGATATCTTAGACCCAACGTTCGATGGAAATGCGGATGATGAGAAATTAGACTTGGCTGGGGACGGATTTGATACCCAAGACGGTTCAATAGTGGGGACTGTTGCCTATTTATCTCCAGAGCAAGCCCGTGGCGAGATTGCCAATCTTACTGTAGCCAGCGATCAATATGCTCTTGGGTTGATTCTTTTTGAACTCATTACCTTGACCAAAGCGGTCCAGCGAGGGAAGACCAAAGACATGCTGAGAAGAGCTCAGCGTGGTCAAATAGCCCCTGTGGTGCATTACAATCCTGCGATCAATGTTGCCCCCGAACTGAAGGCCATCATTCGCAGAGCGTGCGCCTTCTCAGTGGAAGCCCGTTACGGTACAGTTGAGGACTTGGCAGACGATATCCGCAGATATATGCGAGATGAACCCATATCTGTCTACAAAGATCCACCTCTCACAGTGGTCATGCGTTGGGTTTCGAAACATCGAATCCAGGCATTTGCCTTGGGGGTATTGGTCATCTTTATCGGCATTGCAATATCCGTATATTCTCTCTCGAGTGAGCAGAAACTTCGGGAGCAGAATCTGATACGAGAGCAAGAATTTCAGGCCGCCATTAAAGTACGCAACAAGCATTTGGGGCAGCTCATGGCAGACAGTGCTGGTCAAGCCAACGAAATGGCTCAGTCACTTCTGTATTTTGAAGGGTTGCTGCGTGAACTTACAGCGTCTGCAAAAACGAGATTGTTGTTTGCATCCAATGCGCCGTCGGTATCGGTGTATCACCACACAGATTATCTGTCTCCGGAGACAGCCCCAGCAGACTTAGCGTTATCACCACGATATGATATTGAGCTGTCTACCCGGCATCCAGTGGTGAAATTGGCGCCGGGTGTGACAGAGAATGCCCGGATTCAAAAGGAACAATCGTTGCTTGTTTCTTTAAAACCAGTGTTTCAAAGTGTTTTTGCTCAAAGTGTTTCAGAAGACCGATTGAAGTTTGAGGATTTGGACCTAGCCATTCGAGAGACCGGAACACCAATGGTGTGGACGTATGTGGCGTTGGAGACTGGGATTCACGTTGCGTATCCGGGCAAGGGCACATATAGCGCAGAGTATGATCCACGAAAACGACCGTGGTACCAGGGCAGTCTGACACACCTCAATCCGACTTGTTTACCTCCGTATGAAGATAGTATGGGTCAAGGACTGTTGTTGCCTTGTACGATGGTTGTTTCTGGAGATAATGGTACCGTTCTTGGTGTGGCGGGTATCGAGTTGTCCTTGAAACAGTTCAGCCAAGATATTCTTGGCTTTCAATCTGTGGTCGTGGAAACGGAGGCCATGCACAGCCTCTTAATCTCTGAGAGTGGAGAGATTATTGCCACGTATAACAGTGAACAAGCAGTGGGTGAAACTCTGTCCAATGAGGTGGTTTTAAAGCAAATTCAGGCCGGTCGTTCTGGATACAGTTTGATCGATGACCGAACGCAGAAGGAAATTATACATGCCGATCCTTTGACCGTCCCAAAGGCTGAATTGTACCTGTATCAGCCTGTAGGAACTGACGGTTGGGTTTATGTGGTTCATGGAAGAGCCGCAGATGCACTGCCGTAACAGTTGTTGGCGAGTATTGAGTCATGTTTATTCTGTCGACTGTTTCACTGTTCCAGAACCTTGTTAAACGAACTAGAGAGATGTAAATGAAAATTGTCAGTTGGAATATCAATGGTGTCAAGGCACGTCGTCCATACTTAGAGTTGTTTTTGGATGCTCATCAGCCAGATGTATTGTGTGTACAAGAATTAAAATCACCAACGGATAAGGTTCCAACCGAAGTCTTTACAGAACGGGGTTATCAGGTTGCCATTTTTGGTCAAAAGTCTTGGAATGGAGTCTTGATAGCCTCAAAACGACCCATGACCGATGTTGTACTGGGCTTACCAGACAATGGTCATGAAGACCAGTCTCGTGCAATTGCCGCTACGATTGGAGGGGTGAGAATTATCAATCTATACTGTCCTCAAGGTCAGTCTGCAGATTCCGAAGCGTTTGCATTCAAGAAGCGATTTTACGACAGGCTCTACACGTGGATTGATTCATCGTGCAGCAGCGAACAAGATTTAATTGTGACGGGAGACTTCAATATCGCTCCGCATCCCGTAGATATCTACGATCCTGTTGCTTATGAAAATGTCCCCACGCGTCATCCAGAGGAACTCTCGCGATGGGCTAAACAGCTAGCATGGGGATTGTCAGACCTGAGCGATGGACACCTGAATCCAGGAACGTATACCTTTTGGGACTATCGTCGCGGCGCATTTCAAAGAAACATGGGAATGCGGATAGACCACTTTATTGGGACCGCATCGATCAAAGAAAGAACGCAAGGCGTATCGGTAATCCGAGATTTTCGAAAGAAAAAAGAGGGGCTCACCGCGAGTGATCATGCCCCGATTGAGTTGATTGTACGCGATTGATTTGAGGTAGAGAGTTCGCAATAGAAGATTAATCGATTTGTTTAAAGATCTCTTGTACACGAGCCTGCGCCACTGAGACTTCTTCAGGGGTCATGTGTGCAGATATGGTGTCAATCATCTTATTGGCGCGCTCTTGGTTTAGTCCATTTGCACCGAGTTTACTTCGCTCAAACCAAAAGTAGGAGGCGATCAAATCGACGTCAAAACCACGACCAGAGGCATAGCGGGCCCCCAAGTTGTATTGGGCTTGAAAATGCCCTAGGTGTGCGGCTTGTAGATACAGGTCATTGGCCTTTTGTTCATCTGCTTCAACTCCTTTACCGTAAGAGTAGAGCATCGCCAAGTTGTTGATGGCCCATGTGTCTCCTTGATCGGCTGCCTTCATGTACCATTCTGCGGCTAGGGAGGCATTTGCTTCAATGCCGCGCCCATGTTCATGAAGGAGTCCAATGGCATATTGTGCAGGGGCATAGCCTTGTTTCGAAGCTTCGACATACCACTTCATTGCCACAACATAGTCCTGTCCAACACCACGTCCGAACTCATACATTTGCCCGAGTTCATATTGTGCCTGTGGGTTTCCCGTTAGGGCTGAGTTTTGAATGCTGTCGATTGATTCGGACATGTTGGCTCCAGTTATGGGATAACAGAGGGTTTATGTAGTGAAACGCAAAAAATTCGGATATGATGATAATAACTTCAACTTCATCGTTTATGTACCACACAATGGCTGTGTTGCCCAATGCAGATTTTCGTTGCATGTCAACTCAATTTGCGGGCGGCGGAGTCTTTAATGGTACATCTGAGAGGGACTCATGGCTGACAATAATTGGGGCAAGCAACCACCCAAAAAACAGGCGTATACACCACCAACACTCAACACACCCAGTTTTTGGGGTCCAGCACCAGTACCGCCAAAGGTATATGCGACTTGGGCGTCCATTCGGGGAGAAGGTCGTGATGGATCGGAGTACGAAGCCCCAGAAGGGATAGACGAAGGCGGCGCCCATGACTCTTGGGTGTCCAAGTTTTCCAAGCGATTTGCCATCGATCCAGTAAACATTCAAGGGGAGGGGCGCGACGGAAGTTCAACGGATACTGATGGTGGAGACGATGGTGACGGAGGTTCTTTCGCCACGGGAGGAACAGATACCTCCATCGAGACATCTACGATTGAAGGCGAGGGTAGAGATGGCTCATCTCCAAGCACAGAAGGTGGAGACGACGGTGATAGCGTTCCATTTGGTACAGGAGAAGGGGCAACAGAAGGAGGGGAATCCAGTGTTGAAGGTGAGGGACGTGAGGGTAGCTCTCCTGAAACCGAAGGGCGAAATTCAGTCGCCAATTCTGTCAACATTTCTGGCAATACCAGACCCGATTCGGAATCTGATTCCCCTGAATCTTTGACAGCTGGTTCTCATGATTCTTGGGTAACTGGGTTTGAAAAAGAACTTGCATCCAGTACTTCTGGATCGGTAGATCCAACAGTTCGGGAGCAAGGTGCCGGAGGCCATGATTCTTGGGTATCCAAGTTCTCTCAACAAATCGCCACAGAACCATTTTCAGTGTCCGGTTCTGGGGAAGATGGCAGCTATGTTGCCAGTCCAGTCAAAAAGCCACCCATTGTCCCGCCAAGTGCGATCTTTGGTAAAACGCGATCTGGCACATCTTATGAAACTCCGGAAGGATTGCCAGAAGACTCTGCACATGACAGCTGGGTCACGGCCTTTAAAAAGGAGTTGGTGAAAGGGGAAGGTAAAAGCTGGGTTACAGGTCCTCCATCAAATGCGACCACACCCATTCCGAGATTTGGTGTTACGTCAACAACACCTCCGTCCGCGAAGTCTCCAAGCGATAAGTTTGTTGGCCAATGGAATTTTCGAGTGAAGGTGAATGGAATTCCTGATGACAACTGCAAGTTGCTCAGCATTTCGGGATTGTCGAGTGAAACCGAACCCATTGAGTTCAAGCGTTCTACAAGGCAATATGTGGAATCCATTCCAGGAAAGTACAAATACTCGAATGTAGAACTTACTAAGGTCATGAATATGGGTGGGGATTCGTTTGCGGCTTGGCGTGAACAGATTGAAGCCGGTATGAATGCATTTCGTACCATTACGGTGTACTTACACCACATTGATTTAAAAGGCGCGCCAGTTATGACGCTGACTTTGCATGATGCTTGGCCTGTTAAATGGGAGTTTCCAGAATTGAGTGGTTCGTCGTCCGATGCAGCAATCGAGAAGATTACACTGGATGTAGCGCGAATTACCCGCGGCTAAGATAGGAACACTGCTTTATGGGATGATATTCAGTCTGCGTTGACATTTGAAAAAAGGTCTGCTTGGATACTGATGCGGTCACTGTTCCCATGCACATCTTCCACAGCGATGGTGTGCGGTCCCTCTGTGGGTGTCCACCATATTTTGCTTTCTCCCTCACTGAATCCGATAAACTCATCGTCGACATACCAATAGAGTTTGGCATGTGGATCGTTGTGAATGGCTTCGAGTGGAATGGATTGTTCCGTACCGTCATCCAGCAGTAGAAT
>CALDQI010000721.1:0-3789 GCA_937911635.1 uncultured Pseudomonadota bacterium
CGCCCAACAATTGAGGCATTCTAGAATTCCGTTCTTCCCATGATTGTTGATTGGTAAAGAAGTTGGCAAAATAAGAGCCAAAATTTGCATCAACTTGATGAATTCCAAGGGTACTTCTCTTTTCTACAGCAAATTCCTTGATGGATGGCAAGAGTCGGCAAGAAGGTTCACTACGCCCACTGTCAATCAACGAAACCAAATGAAAAGACTCCAACTCTTGAAAAGCATCCAATATTATAAATCGGTCTTCCGAATCGAACATTTGAATAAAATCCTCTAGGAAGAACTCTCCAAAGAAAACTGAGGCTTTACAGAGTACCTTCTGTGCCGATACCGACAACAAATCCCAGGACCAATTAAGGGCATTCAATAAAGATGCAGTTTTACCCTCAATCAACACAGTCCCCAACAGTTCAAAACGGCTCTCAAAATGTTTTTTCATTTGTTGTAGAGGAATGGTTCGTGCACGATACGCCAATAGATTCAGGGTCAATGGAATGGCGTCCAGCAAAATTACTAAATCATGAATATGACTCAAGTCTTCTTTATTTAGAGACTGTTGTTGATGTGCACTGAGCGTGTTGACAAACATATGCATCCCTTCAATTGGATTCATATTGCTGATTGTATACGCCTGAACCTTGAGAATCGGATGAGCCCTTCGACTGGTCATGAGTATGTGGACGGTATCTAAGGCACATAACAGTCCGTGTAGTAAACGCTCCCCGTCCTCATTCAACTGTTCACAATTATCAATAACCAAGTATTGTACATTCAGTTTTTGTATGTGCTCAACAATTTTATCCAATGACGGTACGCCCATCGACGACAAATGAAATTGCATTTGAAATTGATATCTCAAATCTAGATCCGATTGACAAACTTCGACATCTACAAATGAAACCTTATGCTGTTGAAACCACCAATGACTACATAGTTCCTTCACCAAATGTGTTTTACCATACCCTGCCGGACCTGTAACCAAAATGTGTTTCGTAGACGTAGCCAAATTCAGAATGTCAGACTCTAGTTTCATACGAGGGGTAAAGGTGGATTTATCTAAATACAATGCACAGGTTTGATAATGCTCAATCCTTTCCTCAATCTGACTTCGCTCATCCTCTGGTAGTAAATCAATATACAAATGGAGTTGAGTTAGGATACGTTGGCAGATTGATAAATTACCTTGCCGTAAGAAGAACCAATACTCTTCCAACTCTATCTCTATGTATTCTTTAATTAGCCCAAGATCTTCATTGAGATATAAAATCGCCTTTTGATAAGCTTGTCTTTGCTGAAAGCGACACTTCACCTCTTGAGCAATAATATCTTTAAATGATTCATATGCGCCGACAGTATCAACTGTTTTAGAACCCAGTAGTTCGTTCTGCTGCAACTTCAATATATCCGACTCTTCCCTTAGACTCTGTACCTGTTGTAGATATTGCTTGGCTTTTCGTCTACGCTCACTCCCAGATATCCAATCGGTTAGTTCTGCAACGAGATCCAATACAGTCTGGTAACGCTCATTCGGATTTGAATGAATGCATCTTCTTACAATTTTTAACAGGGGTTCAAAATTGTAAATCTGTTGATTTAATCTTTTGTATTGTGCGGAGTTTTCAGAAGGACACAAATCTAGTTCACCATTCATCTTTTGCTGAATGATGTCCTTCTTGTCAATAGACGGTATCGAAAAGGGAGAGAGAATTCGCAACAAGACCATTCCCAAGCTGAAGATATCACATCGATGATCTACAGCTCCTTTTAGCTGCTCTAATGAAGCATAGACGATGGTACCTTGAACCCCCAAATCCAACTTGGACTCGATGACTTCATCGAAGTACACCTTGCCTTCATCCATAATAAACTCTCTAACAGGGGGTATAGACCGTGCGATCCCCCAATCAATCAGTAGTGTCTCACCATATTGACCGATCATAATATTTCGAGGCTTTATATCCAAATGCGCTACTCCTCTCGAATGCGCATAAGCAATGGTATTACAGACTTTGCGCATTTGCTCAATCACTGTAAACAGCGCTGCATTTATCTCTTCGACCGTCGCCTTTGGATTGGACTGATGTGGTAACCCTTTGATGACCTCGAGTAATTCCTGACCCCGAATTTCCTTCATCAGCAATTCGAATTCGTTGTCACCAGTCATAATGATGTCATACATCGGACAGATACCTGGATGCTGCAGCTGTGCACAAGTTTGTGCCTCTCTAATGAACAGCAATGCACTACGTTCGTTGAGCGACTCGGCTCTCTTCGCAACCAAAGTCCTATGAAGCAACGTATCTTCTGCTTTCCAAACGTGACCAAATCCACCTTTTCCAATTAGTGAAAGCTTTTGGTATCGGTTTGTAGTCTGTTCTATCACCACTTTGGATGGCAAGATCTTCAATGAAGGTTCCGTAAACACTTCTTCAAGATGAAGTGCCTGCGTAAACCATTTTGTCAACACAGAATCATGTAGATCCACAGTTTGTAGTGTATCTACGTTCTGTCCTTGAAGGATTTTATCCAATACTTCATCTAAATGAACCCCCTGCTCTCGTAACTCAGTCACAAACTGGTCGAATAATGTGTTCGAACCGAATCCCTTCATAAGTACATCTCTCAATTGATGTACAGAATACATGATCACCTCAATCGCACCTGAACGTACTCTGGTCTACACAGCGATTTAGAATCGCCACTTTAACAGAGGATATTAAAAAATAGTATTATTATGAGCTTACCAAATCCAAACCCAATCGACTGCAGGAAAGGCATGCCACTGAGTTCCCCATGGAAAGTCCGCCAACGATAGATTTAAGCCCAGCAATGCCTGTGAACGTTCGGATACTTGAAACACCAAGTCATCTCGAGATTCGATGACCCACTGCTCATCCGATATCGGAAAGTAAAAGCCCTTGTTCCATGTGCGCATACCAACCTTTTCCGTGAAGAACTGTTCCCAGCCAACACCAGCGCTCAGCATCAGGTTGTTTTGATACAGATTGGTTTGACGAAAGGCATAGGCGTAGTCAATTGTTGAGTAATTACTCTCACCGATTTCCAGTGCCAATGAGGCTCCAACAGACAGGGTCAATTCTCCCTGCTCCAAACTCTGTCCCAAATAGAGATCATTTTTGGACACGACAGTATGAGGAATGATTGAATCCGGCGGAAGAATCCCTCCGATGCCACCTCGTGCCAGTTGACGCAACATGGGGGTGGGGTACCCGATCTGATGTCTAGATGCCACCGACCATGCTCCCAAGTTCGCATGTTGAATCGTCATACGAAGGTGCGGTGCAGTGAGTACATAGCCTGGATGCACGACTGACAACTCAACCTTATCACTCAATCCATACCGTAAGGGCGCAAATAAACCAATGGACCAATCCCCTTTATTCAAGGTCGTTGCTGAGTTTGGTGTGAACTGTGTTGGCTCTGCAGTCGCAAACCCCAATAGAGACAACAGTATCATCATTGCTCACCTCCATCTGTACTCGTGCTTCCAGTAGACAATACCGCCTGAACTGGTGCATGGTCGGACAAGTACAACGTCTCATATCCACCTTGTTCAATTGATTGCATTACTAAGTTGTCTGCACCATCGTTCGCCCAAGTCTGATTCGTAAAAATATAATCCAGCGCTCTTGTCCAGCCCTGTTCTGGATCTCCCGTATATGAATACCATGC
Source organism: uncultured Pseudomonadota bacterium (assembly GCA_937911635.1). Lineage (GTDB taxonomy): Bacteria > Myxococcota_A > UBA796 > UBA796 > UBA796 > CAJWHX01. Next base: position 3,697 of record CALDQI010000721.1, read on the forward strand.
CGAATTATCTTCGGCGTAAGCGTCTAAATCCATGCCAGAGTTGAAAGCCTCAAACAACGGATCAAGCCAATCCTCCTCTCCTGAATAATCATC
>CALDQI010000722.1:0-8488 GCA_937911635.1 uncultured Pseudomonadota bacterium
CACCAAACTTAGAAAGGTTTGCACCCCATTGTTTTTTAATAAGAGAAGTTGCATATCTTTTGAGATATATGTCATCGAATATATCAGTGTATGATGTTGGATCAACTTTACGATAACACTCTATGATAATATACTCACTATCAGCAATAATATCATTTTCCCAATCCATATCTATATAAAGACGATTTTGGTGTTGATTGAAACGTATAGGAGTTTCACCAACAAGAATATGTTCAAGGAAATCTAAATTCTGCATCTGTAACTGATAGTGCATAACTGAAGTTGAAGAAAAATCATAAAGATCATTTAGTCGTAGTTGATAACGAACATCAAAAAGACTTCCACCTCCACCAGTATCAGTTAAAGGAAGAACTCTTAAAATAGAAACAACAGCATCTGGTATAGGTATAAAATTATTTGCTTCTTGAAATGTTGAAGGTTGTGAACGATCCTACCGATCCAACGGCTCCGTCAGACATCGACGGACTGGTCCAAGAAGTTCGAGACTTCCTACTTGCAGAGAGTCAGCTGGGTGCGGTACTGGACTTGATTGAGAAGGTGGAACTTTTCATTACCAATGAAGAGCAACGAAAGGAATTGATTGCTTCCTTTACCAGTGAACGTGCAATTCGTAAGATCATATCTTCTTTGCCGAAAGCAGTCACAGAGCCACCACCAGAGTTGTTGCGTATTTTGGATATCTCTCCGATCAATCACCTGCCCGTGCTGATTCAGATCTTGAATGTAGAGCGCCGATTGTCCTCACGTTCTGTGTTGAGAAGTCTGTTGAGTCGATATGTTGAAGAACAATCGGATCAGGTGATCGCCTCCTTGTACAAGTTTGAGGACTCGGTCGCACTCGATTTGATAGAGGCTCTCTTTACGAAGAATAAAGAACTTGGGCATCAAATTGTTTGGACGCTGAGAGAGACTCAAAGTCCGCCGATTCTGCATAAGATTCTGAATATCTTGATTGAATTGGGTGCCTCTTTTAAATACAAGACTTGGCTCGTAGACCTGTTGCAGAACACCAAAGTTGAGGGTGTAAGAGCGAAAGTTCTTGGGCTAATTGGTGTTTTGGCCGAGCGTGAATTGTTTGAATTGCTCGAAGGTATTTTGCTCAATGACTTTAGTTTGAGCGAAGAGGAGGCGACATTGCTTGGTGAAAACCTAGTGAAGTCCCATGCAGGTCGTGCCAAGGTGTTGTTCATCGATTGGACTCAATCAAAGAAGTGGTATTCGGTCCGTCGTTTGACGATTCGTCGTTCCCAACAGGTTGCTGCCATATCGGGACTGAGTATTCTTCCTGGTGAAGCAGCCGTTGCACGGATATTGGAAGTCCGTACGGAAGCCGATGATTACTTGTCTGATTTTTGTATGAAGAGATTGGTGCATCGTCGCCAGCTTGGTGTGGTGTAAGGAGGCCTTGTGGAAGAACTGAATCTAGATGCTTCACAAGAAGCCCTTGGGAAAGCTCTTGATCGTGCGAAAATGGGCGAAGATCAAGACTTGGCAACGCAGGTTCGTGATGCTGGAGAGCGGTTGGTTCGGTTGCTCTTTGGTCTGATTAAGTTGACAGAAATTCATGATTTGAGTAATGATGCTTTTGTGAAACCATCGGAAGAGTTTAGCGCTGTCATGACGACGGCATATGAACTGTTGGGCGCTATTCATATCGTGACTGTAGAAGACCAAGTGTTTTTAAATGACATCCGCATTCGTTTTGGTCGAGGTGATTCAGTGGTGTTGAGTTCTGCCCTCGCTCCTCATCAAGTGGGCGGTATGTCGTTTCACAAAGTTCCAACGCCGGCAGAAATCCGCAAACTCTCCGGATTATTTGCTGCGGATCCAGCAGAAGAGGCTCCTAGAGCTGCTTTGATTGAGGTCTTTACGCAGGCAGGTCTAGACTTCGTTGATTTGATGGGGATCTATCGATTCAGAGTCAGTGGAGAGGGTGTCATCATAGAAAAAGATAGCGCTCAGATATCTGCCCGTGCAGCATCATTGGTGGATGAGGCTTGGGACAACTTGAGTGCGGACAGAAATCCGAATCCGTTGCCGTTGCGCCGTGCTGTAGCTGATATCTTGGAAACGTCGGATGAAGCAGATGTGGCAGGTCTAGTTGAGAACCCAAACAGTAAAAACCAGTACGGAGATCACGCGCTGCAGGTCTGCAAGTTTAGTCTATTTATTGCTAAGGAACTCGGTCTGTCCGATGAAAACATTCAAGATTTGGGTGTGGCTTCGATGTTTCACGACATGGGGTACGCTTATCGAGAAGGCGCTGATCCGACCATTGGTGAAGCGGGATATGCACCACCATTTGAACGTCATGGTGCAGCAGGTGCACGCATGCTGCTTAAGCAACGTGGGTTTAACTCAGCGAAGATCCACCGTGCGCTCGCGGCATTGGAACATCATAGAGATTATGATCAAGAATCTGGGAAACCGGCTTTATTCGCCAGAATTATCCGAATTGCGGAAGACTTTTCCAATATGAGCTCTAGACGGGGTGGTGGGTATACTCCTCATGAGGCTTTGGCAAGGATGGCTGGGGCTTCCGGCACTCGGTATGACCCGGTGATGATGCAGGCTTTTGTGAATCTAATGGGTAAGTACCCACCAGGAACGCTCCTAGATGTCGAGATCCCATTGGCGATTGGAACATATACATTTGTTTTGATGTCCAGTTCTTTAACGCGCTCACCAGAGAGCTTTGAGACTCCGTTATGTCGATTGATTCAGCTGCCAGACGGTACCGATTGTCCTGAATCTTATTCTGGTAAAGTGATCGACTTGGCCAAGCGTCCACATAGGGTTGTTGCTGTACGAAGTCAAATTTGAGTGAGATATCACAGTGTGCAGGGTGTTGCCGATTCTACTGAGTGGGATAGATCTTGACATAGGCATAGATAAGTGAGATACTTAGATGTCACTGATTGTCACTCTTGGTAGAGGTTACTGTGCGCGTATTGCTCATTCGTCCACCCGCTCGACACACCGTTGAAAGCGAGGTTCCCGAAGCTGTCGAGGCTGAAAACTTGTCTTACCCACCACTGGCGTTGTTATCGCTAGCGGCTTTTGTACGCGATCAATCCCACCACGTATGTGATATCTTGGATGCTCAACTCGACCATTTGTCGAATGAGGAGATGGAGTCCGAGATTCGAGCTTTCAAACCCGATGTGGTTGGGATTACGTGTTTCACTGTACAGCTGGTTGACGTCATGCACTCCATTCGCGCTGCCCGTAGAGCAGGTGTGCAGTATGTTGTTTTGGGCGGTCCACACATCAATGATTTTCCCAAAGAGTCTTTGGCTCTTGAAGGTGTCGATGCTGTTGTGAAAGGCGAAGGTCAGCAGCCACTTCTAGAGCTACTCCGTGTCTGGGAAGCCGGAGATATTGCCAAAGGAATAAAAGGTGTGATTGCACATCCTGACGATCCGGTTCCAGAAGAAGACGTGTATTTTTCCAATGATTTAGACACATATCCAATTGTAGATCGAACCCTTGTGGATTACTCTCGTTATTATGATGTGATGGGCGAAGGGGGTATTTTTACCACGATGGTGACCTCTAGAGGCTGTCCATATCGCTGCACCTTCTGTAATACGCCCCGCCATCGCTATCGTGTACAGTCACCAGAGCGTGTCTGTGATGAAATTGAAGCCTGCATTGATTTGGGGATTCGAGAGATATACTTCGTTGATGATACGTTCAATATTACCAATCAGCGAGTGCACGATTTGTGCGATGAGATCATTCGTCGTGATTTGAAGTTTTCTTGGACAGTTCGTTTCAGAGTCAAAGGCGTAGATCGACCGTTGCTCGAAAAGATGAAAGCGGCAGGGTGTTCTCGTATTCAGTTGGGTGTTGAGCAGGGAACAGAGGAAGGTCTTCTTCGTTTGAAAAAAGATGTAACCTCTAGAGAAATCGAGCAAGCCTTCCGTTTGTGTAGAGAGGTTGGTGTCAATACGGTTGCGTACTTCATGATTGGAACGCCTGTAGAGCGTACGCGTCAGGATGTACTCGATACAATTGAATACAGCATCAAACTGAAACCAGACTTTGTGATGTACAATATTATGACTCCTTTTCCGGGGACTACGTTGTACGACGAGGGTGTGAGAGATGGTGTACTCAATCTCGATCCGTGGATTGATTTTATGGAAAATCCAACAGAAGAGTTTAAGGCACAGGTGTGGGATGAGTATTTCACTCGCGATGAGCTGAGAGATCTTCTACATTTTGCCTATCGTCGATTTTATTGGCGTCCAACCTTTGTGGTCAGCAATCTTTTCCAGATTCGAAATGTCTCTGATCTTACCCGCAAAGCGAAAGCCGGTTTGCGTCTGTTGGTGAGCTGATGGAGACGCTTACTCAGACGCTTACATGGTCTAACCTCTACAAAAAGTTATAGTAGAGTATGCACCTAGATTCTTTGAAGGATTCCTCATGCCAAATGCACTAGACCCACAACAAGAAGAATTTCACGTCACCTTGATGACGATTTACAGTGTTGAAAATGCTGGGATCCGCTATGTGTCGGCGGCATTACAACGTGAAGGATTTGATACCAGTATTATATTTCTTCGAGATTGGGTGCACAATTCCTTAACCATGCCTACAGATGAAGAGATCGAAATTGCGATGGAGGTAATATCTCAAAAGCAGCCCAAATTGATCGGTCTTGGATTTATGTCATCACTCTATCCAATCGCCCTTGAAGTGACTCGTCGTATTCAAGAACGGTTCCCTCACATTCCAATTATTTGGGGTGGTATTCATCCAACATCGGTTCCTGGAGAGTGTATTCCAGAGGTGGACTACCTTTGCGTTGGTGAGGGTGAGATGGCGACTGTAGAGCTTTGTAAGGCGATTAGAGACGGAAAAGATACCACCAGCATTCCAAACATTTGGGCCAATGTCGATGGTACGATTCATGAGAATACGCCTCGCCCACTCACCCAAGATTTGGACTGGCTGCCGTATCCAGATGTCCGAGATGACAACAAGTTCTACATCGAAAAGAACAGCTACACGATTGAAGAGCCGTGGAAGCGAACAGCAGAGTACCGTATTTATTTTTCCAGAGGGTGTCCCTATAACTGTTCATACTGCTACGTCTCGATTTTGAGAGATGTCTACAACGAGAAGGGAAAGAAATTCTATCGAGCCCGATCGGTTGATCACATCATGGGTGAATTGAGAATGGCTATGAAACTGTTTCCAAAGGTGGCTCGAATCAAAGTCGATGACGATACCTCATTTGCCTTTGGTGACGCGTGGATGACCGAGTTCTTAGAACGGTATCCAAAAGAAGTGGGGATTCCTTTTGAATGTATGTTGATTCCACCGATGCTCCGTCCAAACATGATTCGAAAGCTAATGGCGGCGGGTCTTGTGCGAGTTCAAACAGGAATTGAGTCGGCATCTGCAGAGGAGTCCGTAGAGTTCCACAATCGGTCTCCTGGAAACAAGTCAATTATGAATTTTGCAGAGGCCAACAAAGAACTGGGATTGAATATCGTTTATGATGTCATCATCGACAATCCTCATGCGACAGAAAAGATGAAGTTGGAAACGGCAGAGTTCTTACTTGAACTGCCGACACCCTATGACATTTATTTCTATTCGCTCAATTACTTCCCCGGAACTGCCCTCACCAAAGAGGGCCTCGCATCTGGAGATTTGGATCCAAATCTTGTAGAAGGCAAGACAACCAAGGCCTGGCGTCAGTTTCGTGTTTCGATGGACTGGCCTCGTTCAGATGAAGACCGATTCTATTTGGCAATTTACTCGTTGGCGTCCAAAAGCATTGTTCCACGTTCACTCATTCGAAATCTGTTGGACAACAAAGAATACTGGAAGCAAAACATCGATCCTGTTTTCTACTTGGCATGGGCTGCAAATTATGGCAAGATGTTCTTTGTGGCATTGCGATACTTCAGAAATGGGGAGTTGACTTGGTTCAAGGTCCGACAATACGCATCGCTCAAACAACTAATTTCTCAGTAAAGCCAGTTTGAATAGGAGCCTCAATGGGGTTGCGCAGTCGATTGAAGAACAAGATTAAAGGAACCTTAGAAGGTGTTGGCGCCTTAGCAAAAGTCATCCACGATGAAGCGAATCACCCTGGCCGGCCTCAGCCTCATATGGCAGCGCGGAACCCTTTGTGGGGTGGTGGAGAGGTCGAGAGAGCAGATAAACCAACATCTGAAGACGAAAATTACGAAAAGGAAGACAAGGAAGCAAAGGAAGAAAAAGAGGATCAGCCAACAACTTCAGTCGATCAAGGTTCGTCAGGTGAAGCGGAAGCCGACTATTGGTTTCTCCACGATCCAGATGGTGAGGCCGACGACTGGTCCAAAACAAACCCCAAGAAATAATTCAGTTGCATGGAGTCTGATCCTGATCTAGATGCTCTCCAATCTTATGTTGCTGGTGTTGTCACTGAGTTGATGTCAGCATGGTATTTGGCACACGCGATAGATGGTGAGAATTTTACACCTGCAGTTTCAGAATTGATCGATCAGTTTCGTCATCCAAGGCCCATTCTGAAAGGTTTTGAATTTGAGGATAACTTTGAGCGCTTAGAGAGGTCCATGGTTTTGTTGTCGACCGCAGAACCGAACGAACTCGATAGATATGTGACGGAAGGAGTGAGCATGGGGCAACACTTGGTAGAGCACGTGTTGTCAGAGCAAGGATTGGATGTCGCATCGTTGAAAGATATTGTTCTCATAGAATGGGCAGCGGAAGATTTGTCGAGTCAAGCCGATGTCATCGTTCGATATCGAGACGCCGCCGGTGAACTTAGAAAGGGAGAGTATTCTGCCAAGTCGGGAGATTCTCCACCCGCAGCCCAGAGCCGAGGATTGGGAGCATATCACTTATCCGTATCTCAGTGTAGGGAGTTTTATCGTCAAGGTGTACAGGCGTGGCTAGAGCAGAATCCTGTGTTGTATCCCACCTTTCATCAGCATGGATATGAGATTGTTATCGATGGACAGATCTTACAAGGAATTATGGATGTTAACAATCATTGTGTGTCAGATGAAGGTGTGGATTTGGAACATGTTCCACTAGAATTTTATCAGGCTTACGAACAATGGAATGCCTTTGGAAACGTAGCGATGTGTGATGCATTGTTGCACCACATGTCCGCATCGGTAGAAGGAACGTGCATGGCATTTAGACTGGTCAATGAGTATTTAAATTTAGCAGAACAGTCTGGTGCTGTCTTGTATGTTCTACAACCAGACTCACCCCCATCCTTGCAAAGTGAGTTGTTGAAAGCCTGTGCACAGATTCGAAAGGATGGCCTTAAGGGGAATATTGCGGGAGAAATACGCCGGAAGTCGAACGTTGCCACTTGGACGATTTGTGACATCAATGGTCATGCAGTGATTGGTATCATGATCCGGAATGCTTTTGGGCGGGGACCGAAACCAGGAACGGGAAGGGCTTACTCTGTTCCAGAAAGGGTTAAAATTCAGATGACATTGGCAGATGGCGGTCGATATGGCGGTGATGTTTTGGCTAGGTTCAGCAAATCGAGTTGTGTATTGAGTTCATGAGGCTCCAAGCCTCAATACTTTAAATCCAGTTTGGGATGTCACATCCATATGGTTTTCTCTTAAGAGGTTGAAAGAGAATTTGAAGAGCTGAGGCTTTCTTGGTCATGTGACCTCCAAAAATACAATCAAAATATACCTGATACAGTAGTGTAATAATTGTATTGAAACAATGAAACAAGAAGGGGGCTGTTCTAAAACAGCCCCCTATGACAGACTTTTTAAGTGCTGTTAGGAACGTCCAACGTGTCCTGATGGATGCTCTTTTGAAAACTGTAGATAAGAACTTCGAGTTTTCATGATGGTGTTTAGTTTACCGATGTTGTACATCGATACTGCTTGTGCGGCTGCTCTTGCCTGACAATTGTTTGTTTTTTTCGGGTTGAAGTAGATATCTGTAAATCCATCATACTGTGCGAGTTCTTCAATGAGCCCATCTTGCTGTATTAAACCATTGATATACAGCCATGTGAAGAAGCTTTCACTTGGTGCTGATGGCCAAGCATTTTGTCCATATCGATATAGACTGATACGGTCCATTTTGGCATCTTTGATTTTTGATTTGACTTCTTTTCCTGTGAGTCGGAGCCATTCTGGATGTGGCCCGACCTTCTTGCTGCCGTATTGTCCAACTTTTGAACTTTGATAGATGGCTTCGACACTGTGAGTCTGAATATTGGGTTCGTCTTCAGTTCCAAAGTTTATGGTTACGTTCAGATTGAAAGCACTGAGGCTTTTCCCCAATTCGGTATTGGATGCGGTTGAGATCTCTAGGATATTCTTGAGTTTGTTGTCCTTTGCAGCCTCGTGAAGAGATAGGACTCTTTTACGAGCCTGGGATTTTGCCATTCCTTTACCCCAGGGGAATTCGATTGTGTTTATTGCAACATATGGAGTACGGTCAATTGAGA
>CALDQI010000723.1:0-2629 GCA_937911635.1 uncultured Pseudomonadota bacterium
CACTGAATTTAAGATCCGGCCAAAACTGGTCATTTCCAGCTGTGGGGCCATCAACGGTCCCGCCCTATTTTTGCGTTCAGACCTGAACGGCAACCGACGGGTAGGGAAACGCACCTTCTTACATCCGGTTGTTGGACTGGCATCCAAGTTCCCGCACGCTATCAAAGGTTGGTACGGCGCACCACAGTCGGTCTCGTCTCACCATTTTATCGATCGCGGACCGGACAAGGTTGGGTTCTTCTTTGAAGCGGCACCTACGCATCCTATTTTGGCGGCAACTGCGGCATCTGGATTTGGCAAACGACAGCAAGAGTTCATGAGTCAGTTGTCTCATACATCGTTCTTGATCGCCCTCAACGTCGACGGTATCCTGCCGGAAGATGAAGGTGGTTCAGTATCCGTATCGAGCAGCGGACGGATTTTGATCGACTACCCCATCAAAGAATACCTTCAAGAGTCCTTCAAAGAATCGATGAGAAAGGGAGCAGAGCTGATGCTTGCCAGTGGTGCTGAAGTGGTACAGAGCTTGCACTATCCCGGTATATCGATGCGAACGGTAGACGACATCGCCCTGCTAGACACTCAGCCCTATGGTGCCTTACACCACGGGATATTCACCGCACATCAAATGGGCGGACTCTGTATGGGCTCTGATCCCAAGACCTCCGTCGTCGACCCCAACCTCAAGCACCACGAACTGGACAATCTCTTTGTGGTGGATGGATCCGTCTACCCAACCTCCTTAGGCGTCAATCCTTCAGAGAGCATTTACGGACTCGCTTCATGGGCCAGTGCGCACATTCTTGACGCGATCTAGAATCCGACTCAATCTCTCACAGTCCACGTTCTCTCTACATTACATACTGATGATAGGTTGTGCAATTTGGAAATAAAATCCAGATCCAGTACATTAGTAAGGTAGTCACATTGTAGGAGATGCTCATGCTACACACCCTTATATTATTGGGACTCAACACCGCGAGTGCTGATTCCTGGCAAGCAGACGACGCCGATATTTTGATCGATGGTTCCCAGCAGGTACTGGTCGCAAACTCATTGGACTCGGGATGGATGCCCGCCAACGGCACCGTACAGATTCGTTTTCAAGTCGACATCAGTCAAGACGCCACCATCACTGGAGAAGGTCGAGCCGGACTCGATTGGGACAGTAACCTACCCGGAGAGGTTGCCCTTTCCGCCCAAGGTCTCAGCAATACTGGCAGCTTCAGCATTTCCGGTATGATGGACACCATCGTTTCCGTCAAGGTCAATACCCTCCCCTTTGGTATTGGTACGATAGAAACGGACCTATTTAGTGAAAGTATTCCCCTCTCAGGTGAAGGAAACTTCTCTCCATTTTCTTGGAACAACACCACTGAAGTCAATGTTGTCGGAGACGGCAGTGAAGTCCTCGATTACTCAACTACTGTCGCAGTACTGGCAACCATCAGCCTCACCGGTGAAATTCGTCCTAACTGCGTTGCCGGACTGACCGAGAACTACCTCAGTATGGAAGGCAACCAGTTCAACGCCCAAGCGAGTCTGCTCAATTACGACACCCAAATCGGTGACACAACCTTCGCCAAAAACAGTGTCTACGCCGCCACAGTACAATCGGCTTGCGACCTCCAACTCATTCCAACCGTCAGCGTATCAGCCCTGAGTTCAACCTGGCCTCTGGAACTCACACAGGTAGACTTACCGCCCGTGAGCCAAGAAAGTGTGGTCAATATCCAAACGGGTACCCCGACCTTTTATCTGGCTTCCGCATCGGTCAACTCACCCGCCGTCGACTTTGGTTCTATAGAAGTGGGCGACAACGAAAATGCAGAAGTCATCGTTCAGAATGTCGGTGCCGCAACCCTAGAAGGGACGATCAGTCTCCAAGACGACAGCGGAGCCTTCGAAGTGTTCGGAAGCACCCTGAACGTTGCCCCCAACACCAACAGTTCTATCGTTGTCAGTTTCGACGCCTTAGACGAAAATCAACTCTATGAAGCCAACCTGATCTTCAACACCAACGACCCAGCCCAGCCAGTCATCAACATCCCCCTCAGTGCCAACACCGGTGACGTAGAACCAGGTGATGACACGAGTTCTGAAGGCGACGTCGACGGCATCGCGGACGATGGTGGAGAAAAGCAAGGTTGCAGTACGGCAACTGACTCCAGCACTTGGTTCTGGCTTGCGGGCTTGGCTTTGATTGGGTTTAGACGCACTCGAAGATAACCTTTGAATCGAACTGACAGCTTCTATCGACAGTTTTGGTAGCAGAACACTTTTGTGTTGTCACTTCGGATGGTGTTTGTAATTGTCGAAAATGGATAGGCTGAGCGTCGATTGCATAAATAGTTGAATACCTGAATGTTTTTTAGGATCCTTGAAAGTTGTTGACCAAAACTGACGAAAACCAGTAAAATTGGACGAATAAATTGACGAAGTTCTACCACCATTTATTACACATGCACCCTATCTGGTCTAATCAACCGAAACATACTTAACTGGCATAAATCCTGCTCTGTGACTGGCTCAACACCAACACGGAGCCACACTACATGCCGAAATACATTTCTTTGATGTCCGACTTTGGATTCAAACGAGTCTTTGCCAATCCCGATTATCCACACAT
>CALDQI010000724.1:0-7212 GCA_937911635.1 uncultured Pseudomonadota bacterium
GTACGAGTCGAGGTCGATCGAGAGTCGAGTACCGTGGAGCAGATTTCTCAAACTGTGATGTATGTTGAACAAAGCAACAAGAAGCATCTGTTGAAACACATTCTAAATACGGCTGAAGTGAGGGCTGCAATTGTATTTTCACGCACCAAGCATGGGGCCAATAGAATAGTGACATTTTTGGAGAAGGCAGGTGTCTCAGCGGCTGCAATACACGGAAACAAATCTCAAAATGCCAGAACTCGGGCCCTCGATGGGTTTCGGTCTGGTGAGATACGGGTGTTGGTGGCTACGGATGTTGCCTCCAGAGGGATTGACGTGGATTTGGTGAGTCATGTGTTCAACTTTGATTTACCCAATATCTCGGAGGATTATGTTCATCGGATTGGTCGAACGGGCAGAGCTGGTGCAACGGGTAAAGCCATTGCATTTTGCAGTCCAGATGAAGCCGAGTATCTACTCGATATTGAAAAGACAATAGCCATGGAAATACCAGATGTTCGAGAACACCCGTGGCATTGTTATCCGGCTCTGGAAAAAATTCTGGTGAAACGTGTAGAAAAGGAGGAGGCATCTGAAAAACGTTCGAAGTCCACCAAGTCAAGACGATCAAGACACCGTCCAAACCGCAGGCGAAAAGGTGGTAGACGATAATTCTTAAGGAGTCCTTTTGAGGAATGTGACGAAGAGAACAATCAAATTCGCATTGATGATCTCTGTGTAGAGGACGATTGAGATACACTGAACATGACTTGCCTGTTGTGTAGGAGTGCCCAGTGTCTGATATCTTTACCAATCCCTTCACCCGTTCCCTGTGGTCCTTAAATCCCGACATTGCATACTTAAATCACGGCTCTTTTGGTGCAACTCCGAAAGATATCTTGGCACATCAGCGCAGTATTCAAGACGACCTAGAGTTTGAACCTGTACAGTTTATGCTTCGTACGATGCCGGAAAAGCTGTGGAAAGCACAAATGGCGTTGGCGGGATTTGTTGGTGCTCAGCCAGAAGATATCGTGTTGATGGAGAACGCGACCAGTGCGGTCAATTCCATCATCGCCCATCTTCCACTTCAGCCGGGAGACGAGATTCTCTTTGTGGATCAAGCCTATGGAGCCTGCCGGAAGACGGCTGAGTTCTATGCGACTCGTGCAGGGGCGCGCTGTCGGAGTATTCCTCTACCCATCGGTTTATCTGACCCTCAAGAGATCGTCGAAGTGGTGAATGCTGCGTGGGGTCCCAACTGTAAGCTCCTGCTCTTTGATCACATTTGCAGTCCAACGGGCTGGATACTTCCAGCGTCTGAAATTGTTCAGTTCTACGAATCGAAAGGAACACCCGTACTCGTTGATGGGGCACACGCCTTGGGTCAGATCCAACTTGATTTGGATGCACTCGGAGCCTCTTATTATGTTGCCAATGCACACAAGTGGCTCTGTACTCCGAAGGGCTCTGCGATGCTTCATGTCCGGAAAGACAGACAGGCGACTGTTCGTCCGTTGATTGTGAGTCATTGGAGTGATTGGGAGAATCCAACCGAGTCTCCTCAGTACAATCGCTTCCAGATGTCTCACGCCTGGACGGGGACCAGAGATGCTTCGGCTGTACTCAGTATCCCATACGCCCTAGAGTGGATGGGTCGGCTACACCCAGAAGGGTGGACTGGTCTGCAACAAGAGAATACCCGCCGAGCGAGGGAATTTAGACGCAAGCTGTCAGAGACCTTCAATGAACCTGTACTCTGTCCAGACGCGATGGTGGGACACATGGGATCGATGCTGCTTCCTCCATCTCTACGCATCCCAGAAGGGGGGCACGTTCCGATAGGACAGGGGTTGTCGCCGCTGTGGGATATACTGTATCAGCGATACAATATTGAAGTGGTCGTGTTTTTGTTTCAAGACAGACCGGTTCTTCGCTTTTCGATACAGCCCTACGTATCGGATACAGATTTGGATCGGTTGTTGGGTGCGTTGACGGAACTGTGTGAATGAGCGTTCAACTGTTCCGCCGATAATTATCGAAGTCCTAGCAGATCTTGAATCGCAAACAGCGTGGCTCGGAACTCGTATGCATCTCTATGCCACCGAAACAATCCAACTCGGGAATCATGGAGACTGGATCGAGACTTCGCGAGTTTCTGCCTGGAAGCATCCGCACGTTGCTGCAATCGTTCCTTTTGGGCTTGGTGGTTCAGACCACCTTGGACGGCAAAATCTACGATTTGGTCAAACTCATCCTTATCTAGGAAGAAACCGTGAAAACGGCACCGATCTACGATGACTCCGGAACTCTTACTGAAGTTTTCTCTAGCCATTGGTCGGCTACAAATCGGGCAAGAGCGCAGGCCATTATGGTCGTTACTTGGAGAGGTGTGTTCATTCGATTGTCGTAGTACTGAATCACCTTTAGGGGACTCGGTAGTTTGCTTAGCGTCGATCAAGGTTTCGAGCTCTCCAACATCACACCAGATACCACCACAGGATGGACAAAGGTCGATATCCACACCATCCTCTTGTACTTCAATCATGGTATCAGAGCACGCGCAGCACTGTATCGGCTCCGTTCGAGTTTCCAAGATCAACTCTCCACCGCAGTACATGCATCTGGCAGCCTTTGAGTTGGCACTTCGTCCGCATTTTGAACAGATCATGATGACTCCTTCTAATCGGTGGTGCACTCATCCATGATACCACATCTACAGACGACTGGTTTCAATGGAAAATTGTTTCGAGAGTCTAGACGAGTGAACCAAAAACGACAAAAGGACATCCGAAGATATCCTTTGTTGTTTTCGAAGGCGACGACCGGATTCGAACCGGTGAATATTGGTTTTGCAAACCAGTCCCTTAAGCCACTTGGGTACGTCGCCATTTCCACATCAATATATCAATATCCCCTTTCTTGTCAAGGAATCACATACAGTTTTTGATTTTCCTACTGGGTGGACAGGTTATGAATGGATATGAACATCATCACACACATTGTAGATCAAGAAGGCTTTCGATTGGACCGTCATTGTTCGAAGTTTATTCCTCAAGTGTCTTCGCTTAAAAGAGCTAAAAAGTGGATTAAATCTGGTTGGATTACCTTGAATGGAAGGCGTGCTCAAACAGGATGGTTTGTGAAGGTCGGGGATGAGATACAGCTAACACTGCCGGATGAGTTCCTTCCAGTTTGGGAAAAGGAGCTGCAGAAGTTTTGGGAAGACGAACATCTTGCGGTTGTTTATAAACCGGCCGGCATGCCAGTTCACTCACAGGAAAGACGGTCTTTGAGACATGCACTCGGATTTGCTCTTCAAGCAACCACAGAGCGAGATGCACTGGTGCAGTTCGAGCCTGTACATAGACTCGACAATCGTACGCAAGGTTTGATGCTGATAGCCAAAACGGCAAAGGCGAGAGCGCAGCTTGGATTGGACTTTGCAGATCATCAATCGATACATAAAGTCTACCAGTGTGTGGTGGTTGGAGAATTGGCAGACGGAGAGTCTCACCAGCCAATCGATGATAAGCCAGCACACAGTCGATGGCGAGTGCTTGGGGTTTACGACTCTGCCTTTACAGGAAAGGTGTCTTTGGTAGAGGTGCAGATTTACACGGGGCGAACCCACCAGATCCGTAAACACATGCTGGCACAAGGGACTCCGATATTGGGTGATGATCTGTATACGATTGGCAATCCACTCAGAAAAAAGGGCCTCTTTTTGGCGGCAACTCAAATCGGCTTTGCTCATCCGATTACGGGCGTTCAAATATGTATATCTGTACCAACGCCAGAGAAGTTTCATCAGCGCTTAAGGTATGAATCCGAGTATCTGACAAATAAAGGTACGGGAAATTTATCTTAATTTGAGTGCGAAATTTGTTCAGATTGATTATAAAAATTAGAACCTTGTGGAGTTCAAATGCTATTCAAACTCGAGCACTCGTTGCCAGCAGATATCAATCATGCATGGTCTACCATTATGAGTGAAGAGTTTTTTGCCAAGTCCTATGCCCAGTCTGGCATTGAAAGAACGCTATTGTCCTCTGAAGCACGTGATGGTAAACTCTTCACTGTTGTGCGGGTGAAAGTCTTGGAACCCCTGTCGAAGACTGCAGCCAAAGTCCTAGGTACAACACAACTCGAGTGGACTCAGCAACAGGTAATCGATGATGCAACCCATACAATGCATTGGAAAATCAATATACCGAATGCAAAACAAGTGTCAGCTCAGGGAACCTTTAGACTGGTTCCAAACGGAACGGAGTGTACTCGTATTGTCGATGGAAATGTGCAGGTAAAGATTCCCATCGTCGGTCGCAAAGCCGAAGACCACGTATGTTCAAAGCTACGAAAGTCCTACGAACAGTCCGCACGATTTACCCAAGAGTGGCTCAGAAACAATCCGAAAGTCTGAAGGAGTATCCTACTCAGTTGGAATCGTTTGAGGCAGTAGGTCAAAATAATCCAGTGCCCATTCTACGCTCAGTCCAAGAGCGGCGGCAAGTAGTATGAGTCCTGTAAAGATCATCATCGTCAGTCCAATGAGTCCCCCAAGTGCAACACGTTCAAACAGAGTGAGCGGTAGGTCGTTTTCCTGACGGTGCATCTGAATATCCAGTACTCTCTTTTGCACGGTTACGAAAATACAGAAGGCAATGGGGCTAATGAGAGCTGAAAACAAGGTGGCAGGGCTGTAGACGATGACAATTAGGTTGGCGTAGGCAATGCGTGAGCCCCAGCGAATGAACAGTCGACGAGAGGGGTCCAGTCTTCGATATGCGGGTCGCAGCAGGTATTTATTTGCAAAATAGGCGTGGCAGATGGTGACACCCAGTATGCCAAGTGCGATTGTAGGAACCATGAATGGGATGGTCAGAGGGAGAATGCCACTCATGAATGTTGCGATTGATGTTGCCAACCCACAGAAGAAGATGTAGCGGCCACCCTCAGTGATGGTTGCTTTCCATCCTCGTTCAATCGTCCATTCTGTGGATGGTGTTGATGGCTCCGTTAGCAGTTCACTCATGTATCACTTGGTAAAACAGGGTCTACACTCGAACGACGGGACCAAACGACCCCACCGATCAGTAACAATACCGCAGCGACGACTCCAACAATTGGGAGGGTGATCGTAGCGCCCACAATGCTAACTGTTGCGACATTTTCCATCATCGATCGCTTGGTGTTCAGTGCGCCGTCTCCCAACACGTCTCCAAGTGCTCCCGTTGTATTGTCGATGAACTCTGTCACTTCATTTCGTGCGTACCGTGCGACTGTTCCAGTTACGCCACCCAGTATGCCTGAACCGGCTAGAGATAGAATGTCAGAGTCGACATCGCCTGTACTGGCAGCAAGGGCTATGAATCCAACTAGAAATGCAGACAGGTAGGTCGGGTAATGCGCAAACTCTTTAAAATCCGGATGAGAGTCGACCCACATTTCTGTGAGACCAATCACACTCAAGATAAAAAGCACCGGTATACTTGCGAGCCAATGGAAACTGGGCGCCAATTCAAAGTAAGGGGTGTAATGAGAGATGCCCAACAATAGGGCGACCAACGACGCCCGTCCACCAGCTCCAGCAGCCAGTCCAAAGCCTGTGATCAAAGGCAATAATCCATCCATTAGTAACTCCTCTATTTCTGGGTCCATTGTAAACTAAGACTATCGATATCTCAAGACAATTTCTCTGTATCTTTATGGTAAGTTGGTTACATTGGATACAATTCTGGAGGTCTATATGAAACGTATGCTGTCTCTGTTATCTATCGGTGTAATGATGGCCTGCTCTGAGCAACCGGAGTCGTCACCTTCAACCCCAGAAGCAGACACCCCTTTGACGGTGTATTCCTTTTCCTATCCGACGAGTTATTTGATTGATCGATTGGCGGGAGATGCGGTTGAACACAGTTGTATTTTACCGGCTGGTGAAGATACGGCATCGTGGAAACCATCTACCGAGGGGATCGTACAATTGCAGAAGGCTGATCTTCTCTTTTCCAATGGACTTGGATTTGAGGGATGGGTGAAGACGGCCGCCCTGCCCAGTTCAAAACTGATTGAAGCGGCTAAGTTTGTAGACCCAATCGAAATGGCTGGCAAAACACACTCGCACGGTACGGGGGGAGCCCATTCGCATGGTGAGATCGATCCCCACGCCTGGTCGGACCCCAATACCTACTCCCAAATGGCGGATGTTGTTGCGAAAGCCTTGTACGATCAGCGTCCAGATCTGACAGAGCAGGTCAAGACCAACCTGACTGCTCTCAAGTCTGAACTGACGGCCCTCGACGCTCGAAATGATGTTCTGTTTGCAGATGCTGGGAAGTATGTCTTTGCTGCCAATCATCCTTCGTATTCGTATTTAATGCGCGCTCAGAATGTGAAGATCAAAAACTTTGATCTAGATCCAGAAGGTGAACTCGATACGCACGAACTGGGTAAGTTTGAATCCTGGGCTCAAGGTAAAGATGCCATCGTGTTGCTGTGGGAAGCCAACCCGTTGCCGACGCACACTGCGCGATTCTCCAACACCACACACTACACCATCGATCCACTCGAAGCACCAGCGGACGGAACATATGACTATGTGGCTCAATACAAAGCCAATCAGGAGCTGTTTGCCACCATCATATCGCAAGCCACGAAACCAGTGGATTCAGAAGCGACCCAACCTGAACAACCGTAATCATGGTATATTGGGGTACGACAGGAGTGAAGATGTTTTCTAGGTGGGCAATATTGGCCATGGGACTGGGACTTACGTTGGTCTTTTCATCCAATGCAGAGGCTTCCGCGTCGGAGTGGTTTGAACTGCACGGACCGGAGAAACCACCGCCGGATGACGGCTATGAGTTTAAAGGTGCGAGCGGCGGAAATGGACTGGGAAAGTTGGGACTTCTGTCGATGGGGGTTGGTTTGGTGACTTCAGTACTCTATTTGACCGCTGAACCTGATTCCGAGAAGAAGGATAAAATGGGACGCAACTCCGCGATTTTGCTCGGAGGCGGTCTAGGGATGTTGGTGATCGAGAGAGCCAGATAAGTTGCAGAGGTGAGAGATGTCGAAGTATACACCCATTCCCACACACCACGTCGAAAATCAAGTTCCAGAACTTGGAGACGTCAACTGGTTTGATGACGATGTGGTCTTGTCTGGGTTGTGTACTCAGCACGGGGCAGGAATGTACACGCAGCGACTGTCAGATTTTGGTGCCACGATGGG
>CALDQI010000725.1:0-2102 GCA_937911635.1 uncultured Pseudomonadota bacterium
GGCTCCGCCCGATGTGTTGCGCATGACTTTGTTTCCGAGTGTGGCAATCCAACTTGTGATTTGTTCCTTTGTGGGAGCAGATTTTCGAGTGTCGACCCATGTGTAGTCGATTCCTTGAACGTCGAACCACTTCTTGGCTTTGCGACAGCTATCACAGGTTGAGATTCCGTATAGAGTAAAGGACATTGTATTCTCCAGTATTGACATAGGGGGGAGGATCGATTATTTATTCAATACTTGATTTGTTGAATTGGGTCAACTCACGCGTGGTAAATTCCCGTTGATACTATACTTAAATCAATGTCATTGTGCACCCGTAGCTCAGCTGGATAGAGCATCCGCCTTCTAAGCGGACGGTCACAGGTTCGAATCCTGTCGGGTGTATATTTTATTTTGAATCGCTACGATTCTGCTCGATACTGATTTTGATATGCATCAAGATGCAGAATTATGGTGTCGATCTTCACAAATCCATGCGTTATCTTAGGAATTGGAGTTTGTATGCCAATTTTATCCAAAGAAAAAGCCGCCCAACTGACGTTGTTGTCTCAGATTGATTGGTCACAATGGGAGCCAGTACAGAAGGCAACCCTGCTTTTTGTCACACAGAATGAAAAGATGCTTCTCATTCGAAAGAAAAGAGGTCTGGGTGCCGGGAAAATCAATGCTGCCGGCGGACGATTGGAGATTGGGGAAACAGAACTTGAATGCGCGGTACGAGAGATGCAGGAAGAACTGTGTATCACGGTGACAGATCCCAAATATGCCGGAGAGGTCGATTTTCAGTTCACAGATGGCTATTGCTTTCATCTGATTGTATTTACTGGTAGTCAGTTTGAGGGTGACCCAACAGAAACAGATGAGGCTGTTCCGATTTGGTTCAATGTAGATCGGATCCCGTACGACGAAATGTGGGAAGATGATATTCACTGGCTTCCTACGATGATTCAAGGCGATCGTTTTTACGGACGATTTCTCTTTGAGGACGACAAGATGTTGGACGGATGGATGGCATCAAAGGATGAAGTGGAGTCATTGCTGACATCTCCACATCGATTTGAGTAAATCGAGTCATTTTTTGACAATCAGTGAAGAGAAAATGAACTACTGTACTTGTATGATACTATCGTTGCTCATTAGCTGTGTAGATTACAATTTCGCAGAAAAGAAGGATGCGAATCTTCCCGAGGATACCGCTGCAGCACAAACAGAAGGCGACAACGAACTTGTTGAGTCCTACGAAGAGTGTAGTGGTGTATGGGATGTAGAGGTCCCTCTCAGTCAAGAAGAGGTTTGCTTTCAAGAGCAGACCACTGGCGTGCTGGATGTCACATTAGAGTGGGAGAAACAGGCTTACGATGATTATGTTGAATGGGGGCAGTGTGTAATGGCACCCGTAGTAGGTCAGCTGACAGATGACAATGGTGATGGACTCATCAATCAATCAGATGACCCAGATATTGTGATCATTACCGATGATGCTGGATTCCATGAAGATAAACATGGTGTAATTCGAATATTGAAAGGAAGTGATGGCAGTATGGTGGATGCCATTGAAATGGCAACCTTAGACGGCTATACAGTTCATCCGTATCGATATTCCAATGTGGCACTCGGTGGTGTGGATGTCGATGGTGGACCAGAGATGGTATTTTTGGCTGAGGTGTACCAGATAGTAGAGGAGATCGAAGATACGGCAGAAGATTCCTCGATACCGGAGCCAGATTCTGGAGTCGACACATCGGAGCCAGAACAGCCGGTTGAACCAAGTGACAATCCAATTGTTCCACCTCCTCCAAATCCCAATGGCAATGGCAATGGTCCTGGCGGTCAAAATGAAGATTGCACCTGTGGACCACCTGTTGAATGTCGTGTGGTCGCGATGAATCCCATGATGCAGATTGAGTGGATCGGTGGCGTCATTGAAGAAGGGTGCGGAGGTCACGCACCATTTTTGACAGATCTCACCGGCGATGGAACGGTAGAAGTCATCGTAGGTGCCATGGTGATGGATGGTGCGACGGGAGAAGTACTCGCTGTTGGAGCTGGGGATCAAGGGCGCAACAAAGCATACGCAGAGATTGGCTTTCATTCAGTAGCTC
>CALDQI010000726.1:0-19125 GCA_937911635.1 uncultured Pseudomonadota bacterium
CGACCGACGATCTGCACCAGACCCCAATCTGCGAGTGTTAGAACAGCTCGTTCTAGAGGTTGCAAAGAGGCTTGGCTAGCGGGAACCTGTTCTGCCAACGTTTTCCAGGATAGGACTCCTGGACGATCATAGGCATCGGCTTGCCTCAACTGCTCGGTGAGGTCATCTTTGCAGTCCACCATAGCTAATATTTTGAGGATCTCTTTGGAGAGTGCTGTCAGACCCAGTCGAGTTCCAGCATTATCGAGTCGTTCTTCTACATGCTGTTGAAAGTTCATTGTCGTGCCTGTGGTTCAAAATCCTTACGTACAGCATGAATGTAATGGACTTGATACTGGGTTGTCGACCGTGCATGGAGTCTCACATTCCACAATAGCGCATCAATCTCTCGATGAATCTTGTGACTGGATAGTCCGGAGTGATCACTGTCATCAGAAAATAGGTATCGAATCACTTCTTCAGGATTTCCGTTCCATGGGCTGAAACTGCTGTGCCCCCCTAACCATTGTGCAAATTCTGTCACAGAACTGGACCAGTCGTAGGGACAAAAGGAGTGCCACTCTGTCGATACACGACTGAGTTCATGAAGGTATTGGGTGGGCGATGTCGTACAGTCGATAACATTTAGGGTGCTCGCTCTGCCCACTTGGCCATTGACAAAGGGCAGACAAGTCGCATCGGCAACCCAAAAGTCTACGAGGTCTGTGTTCGAAAACTGAACGGGGTACTCTTTCCAGTCATAGACCACACCATTTCGTCTGAGGCCATATCGAACGCAGTTGTTTCTCATGGCGTCGTGTGCATGCATCAGCATCGCGAAGTTGAGATCAATACCCAACACGGGCTTGTTGAATTGTTCTGCGAGCCAAAAGGAGCTGCGTCCAACCGAACAGCCAACATCCAATATGGGTCCTTCGGCACATTCAGTTTGTGCGGTGTGATCGAGCAATCCGGCGATTTGATTCTTTACATCGGTCGCCTCTGGATCCAAATCTGCGTAGTGTGAGTGCATATAGGTTGATAAATAAGACCGAGTTAGTCCAATGATGGAATTGGCTCCTGATCCTTCACTGAGCCACTGCCAATGATGCCCCGTAGTCTTCGTATCCCAGATTGTATGCATGTAATACTGCTGCAAGTAGGTCCCGACCTGAGGGACTAAAATGGGAATCCCTCGAATCACAGGATAAATTGCACCGCAATGGTTGCACAGAAAATTGCCTTCTTCAATCCAGCCATCTTTCTGAGAGCCTTTGAACACTTGCAAATCGAGCGGATGGAAACCCATTTGTTGTTGTATGCACAATGGACATTGGGGTGAGTAATACTCAAAGTGACTGAAGCGCAATTAGCCCCCAATCATCACAGTCGGATTCCCCGGACCGATCACTTTTCCAATAGGGGAAGGGATTGGTGCTACACAGGAAGGGTGGGATGTGAGGTCATTCAGTCTTGCCACGGGCATCATCTGAACTTTTACAGTCATAGAGCCTTTGGTGATCATTCCAGGTCCAGCCGGTACGCATCCTGGGAGCATACAAGGTGCAGACTTACACAGTGCAGTAGCAGCTGGTTTTCCACCAATCATCACCGTTGGTTTGCCTTCGATCAATGCCAAAGGCAGCCCTGGATGTGGAGCAGGGGTTGGTACCGGTGCCGGAGGATGAATTGGCGCATGACAGTGAGGGGCATCTTGTTTGACCATATCCCCGAGGCAAGCTGCTGGTGGCATTGTGTTCTCCTTGTCTAGAAGATTAGTTCAACCAAATGACTTTGCCGCGAACGTATACGTCATCTGCACAAGTGAACCGCATCTCTTCGGTGGAGTCAATGTTGACGCTGCCTTTGGCGACGATGCTTGTATCTCCAGCAGTGTGTATACGGAACGACTGACAGTCGAGTCCAATGTGCTCAGGAGATTGTAAGTCCAGTTGTCCACCATTCAAGCGAATCTGTGGTCCCTTTTCAGTGATGTCAATTTCAACTTGCAGTTGTCCATGGATGTCTTCGATGGCGATGGATTGACCATCGATATTCACTTGAAGTCTGTGACCAGTTGGAAAGATGTGCTCTTCGTTGTCCTCTTCTGCAATTTTCTCAGATTCTAAGAGTTCAGCATCGGGATTGACATTGGGAAACAACAGCAGATCGTCCCCATCAATGTGGCTTCTATTTGCACTAAGTCGTTGTGTAGACATCTTTCTTTCTCCAAAGACAGTTTTTTGAATTACATTGTTGGTAGCATTATAACCGAAGACATCTGCCTTCACCCTTTTAGTTTATTCCTCCTCTACATTTTGAGACCATTATGCTGGAAAAAAGCCAAAAACCGATTGTGTTTCTCGCCACTGTGAAGTCCACCAAAGACCCACTTGGATTGGGGCGGGTGCAAGTTTCTTTGAAGAGTTTGGAAAAGGCTGTCGAGATGCCTTGGATTCGAATGATTCACTCCCATGCTTCCAAAGGGTTTGGAACAGTTCTGTTGCCAGAGGTGGGAGATATGGTTGCTGTGTTACGAGGTGCGGGTGATCGAATTGGCTCGATGTACATCTTAGGGTCTGTGTACGATAAGACCAACAAACCTGCCATCAAAGATAAAGACGGCAAGAACAACATCAAGCAGTTTACGACGCGTTCAAAGCATACGCTTGAGATTTCTGACGAGAAGGGCAAAGAGAAAATTTCTCTTAAAACTGGTAAGGGTGCGGAACTGGTCTTTGATGATAAAGCTTCTAAGGTTCACATCAAGATCAAGGGATTGAGTGTTGAACTCGATGGGAAGAAGAAGGCCATCACTTTAAAATCAGACGGGGATATCAAACTCAGTGCTGGTGGCAAAGTTATCATCGCCGGAACCAAAGGCGTCGACGTTAAAGGTAAAGACGTCATCATCAAGTCTGATATGAACACCAAAATCAAGGGTGGTATGAAAGTGGCCATCGAAGGTGGTGTCGGTGTTGATATTAAGGGTGCTGGGAAGGTATCCGTCAAAGGTGCTATCACCGCCATCGGCTAATTTTGATGGTTTTTGATGAGGATAAATGGCGCTCAGCCCCGCTTCGTACACGAGGCATACGGAAGTATGGCCTCTTTGCACTCATCGGACCTGCTCATCCATTTCTCCCTCATCAAAAGTGTGATTAAGGCTTTTTCGCTTGAGGGCATAGAAGAATATGGCCCTCTACGCTCATCAACCTTGCTCATCAATTTCCCCCTCATCAAAAGGGTTTGACTAGTGGTCTGTGATGTTTCGTTTGTGGGCATATAGGAATATGGCCTACTGCACTTATCGACGTTGCTCATTCATTTATCCCTTATCAAAAGTGTGTGAAGTTGTTTCGTAAATGTGTGTATGATTGATATGTTGGTAGATATATTTATCGATGCATAGGTATTGTTTCTCTTGAATTAGGTGTTGTTCATGCATGTTTCCCCACATCCTAGACCGAAGAATGTGTATCCCTTTTATTTGGGTGCACTGTTACAGTTTTTGAAGAATATTAAGGATGAATTAATTCCGTTGATCGACGACCCCGGATCGTTTAAAAAGAAGTCTGTAGATCTACAAAATCAATTTTCTAAGGAATACGCAGCGGCAAATGACGTGCAGTCAGCATCTGGTGGTGCGGCTTTGAGACGAGCGGTTCCATATCTTGAGCGCTTAATTTGGTATTGGTTGACAGACTCGAATTCGATGTTGCTAGACATTGTTGAAGAAGAATTTGCTCGTCAAGTTGCAGGAAATAAATGTGATGATGAATCAGCTAAAATGTTGAAAGATCAGATTATAGAGATTTTTGGTGAAGATGCTTTCGTACCATCAGGAGATGATGCGATTCGGTTTATCGACACAAGACTTGATCTTGTCAATAACATACGCAGTTTTAATTCGACATCAAAAGGACAACAGAATATCCTCAGAACCTTGATCCAACAGTCAACATATTTTGCTTTGGACAAAAAGACGGGACTTTTCACCCCTGCGAAATTTGCAGGATTGTTGAATATGAATTTACACCGATATGAGCAGCTGCTCAACTCTACAGATCGATCTTGGAGATTCGATGGATATCGCACGAGAAAAGCCATTGTGAATGTGGTTGGTAGAGAGTTTGAGAGCAATAACGAGGTGAATTCGAGGTTCATCCAATGGGCACAACAATTTGGAGCAACAGTCAAGGAAAACGTTGAGTTCTGTACTGTTTCGTCATCAGACCTTGAGCCTGACACTTCAGTCATCAAAGTACAACAGCTCTCAAAGCCATTTTTGTTACTCGCTGGTATTTCAGGAACAGGGAAAACTCGATTTGTGCGTGAGCAGGCAAAACTCACCAATCCTACAGGCATCTTAGAAGATACATATTGTTTGGTTTCGGTGCGTCCAGATTGGCATGAACCTTCAGATTTACTCGGCTACACAACTCGTTTGAGCGGAAATGCACAGTATGTGGTGACGGATGTCTTAACGTTTATTGTGAAGGCTTGGAAGGAACTTTTGCGATGTGATATTCAAGTGGATGGACAAACGGCGACGGGGACAAAAGAGCAACTTGATAATGTGCGTCCATTTTGGCTCTGTTTAGATGAGATGAATCTTGCACCAGTCGAGCAATACTTTGCGGATTACCTTTCCATTTTAGAAACTCGAGAATGGAAGTGGTCAGATTCGGGGTTTGTGTATGGATGTGATCCACTTTTAAAAGCCACCGTATTCAATGATTTCTTTGATGAGGAGCGCTTTGCTGTGCAAAACAATCTGGGATTGCATGATGATGAAGCCTTGTGGGATTTCTTTCAAAAGAATGGGATAGCAATTCCTCCCAATCTCATTGTTGTCGGAACTGTCAACATGGATGAAACGACACATGGCTTCTCGAGAAAAGTGTTGGATAGGGCATTGAGTATCGATTTTGGAGAGTTCTACCCCAATGACTTTGATGCCTTCCTGAGTCCAAAAACAAAACAGAAGATATTTTCGTTTTCACATTTTTCTCATGCTTCAATCAATCGAGATTTCTGTTCAATTGATCCAAGTGGTGACAAATCGATCGCATTTTTGAAAGCGATAAATACAATACTCAAAGGAACAGCCTTTGAATTGGCATTCAGAGCACTCAATGAGCTGTTGCTGAGTGTTCAAACACATACAGTAGAGGATAAACAGACATTACAAGCTGTTTGGGATGACTTTTTGATGTCTAAGGTACTGCCAAGAATCGAAGGGGACTTGGAAAAAATGGCAAAAGTGGGTTCAGATAAGAATCTATTGGAGTTGCTACAGGGTGTTCTCGAAGACCAATTGTCCGAAATTTGGACTGGGCACAATCGACCTGATCTACATCGTGAATCGATGGCGAGTGAAGTGATCCGCATCGAATGTCGTTCCAAACGAAAGCTTGAGTGGATGAAGCAGCGATTGGATCAGTTTGGTTTTACCACCTTCTGGCCATGAACCACAAGGGTTGTACTGATGCCTGAACTGATTCAACTACAGACTGAACATTTCGACCTTTCAATTTGGTGTCGTAGTGTTTCCAAACGTCTTGATACATTTCAACAAATGCTCTCGAAGCGAGGGAGATCTGTAGAGGTTACAACGATTTGCTTTTCTCCGAGTCTGACACTGAAAGCAGAACCTTTCATTTACAAAACAGGAGAATCGAAGGAGATTGGGGAATACGCAACGCTTGAACTCGATACACCGTTATTTTTCGAGAATGTACAGTATCAGATTGAATGGACGTTTCGAAAAGGGGTCAGTGATGCATGGTTGACCCATCGATTGGAACAAGTGAACGAAAGTTTTCGCTTTATTTCTGGTAAGGGCAATTCGCCCAGACTTACTGGAAGTATCGGTACTAGAAATGATTTGGGATGGTTTCGCTTGCCCCTTCACTACACTATAGATGGCGTTGACCATCATTCTACGATGTCTTTTGAAGTGCTTCCGACCAAGATGGATTTGCATGCTGACTTACCCATCATGTATGAGAAATTGGATACAACCTATCCATTATTGCGATTTCGATTGGCTAGAACAACAGAGCAATCTGTTTCTAGAGTTCATGAAAGACAAGACTTCCCGCTATTGTGGTTGGTCAATTTTGCCTCCTTGCGTGAGCAGATTGAGCGTGGATTGAAAGTGATTTCGAATGCCCCCCACACTCGTTTGCAGTCTATCGTTCGTCATCAGCGCGCGGATAAACTAAGGGGTAAACTCCACCCTCGTCAGGTAGAAAGGGTTCGTGCCGATATTGTCCAAGGTAGAATAAACAAACGGTATGCTGTTGAACGTCAGGTCTTGAGTGTCGATACCTTGGAGAATCGTTTTGTAAAGATGGTAGTGGAAACCTGCTATGGTCGTTTGATGGATTTTCATACCAAATTGTCTCAGGCAAATGCCAGTCCAGATAAACAGAGATTGTCAGATCATTTCCTAGATGAGATTGAAAGTTGGGCAGAGCCTTTGCAGTCGCTGCGAAAGCAACCCTTGTTCAATGAAGTCGGAGAGTTTAGGCATTTTGGTAAGAGCACACTCGTATTACAGCAACGGACTGGGTATCGAACAGTATATCGAGCATGGCAAGAACTGAAATACTATCTGGATTTGTTCGCCAGTCAAAGTACCATTTCTATGAAATCTGTGGCAGAGATTTACGAGATTTGGTGTTTCTTGGAGATCAGAACCATTCTCCTTGAACAGTTACAATTTGTCGAGGTGTCCTCTAGCAATTTGTCCCTTCAAAAGAATGCATTCTTTGAATACCGATTGACTGATGGAATGGCTGGTGCCTTTGAGTTTGAACGAAGGGATGGTTTGAAGGCAAGATTGGCACATGAACCGATTTTTCGTTCCAACGGAAATCCCATTCGATCTTATTTGGTGACACAGCGACCAGATGTTCTCTTGGAGGTATCCTTTCCAGATGGTCGGAAATGTCTTTGGATATTTGATGCGAAGTATCGATTGAAAACGACCAATAGTCCGAGTGATACCGATCATGTTCCAGATGATGCAATCAATCAACTGCATCGTTATCGTGATGCCTTAATTCATTTGTCAGACCAGGGTGTTGATCATCAAAAATCGAGACCTGTATTTGGTGCGTTTGCTTTGTATCCTGGGTATTTTGATCAGTCTCAGGAGGCTTTCCCATATGCACATTCGATTCAAGAGATTGGGATTGGTGCGTTTCCTCTATTGCCAAGTATTCATGACACAAAAGGCAGTCTTTGGCTAAGGCAATTTTTACATGCTCAAATTGGAGTGCCATCTCATACAAATAAACCGAAAGGTTTGCATGAAAATATTGTCCTGCAAGATTCTGTGCGAATTTCAGCTCTATCCATGACTCAATCGTTGTATCCAGACTTGGTCATGACAGTTTCGCTTGGTGGAAGTAAAGATAAGACACCCGAGTACTTCAAAGCATTTGAGACAGGGGAAGCCAAATGGTTTCATCTCCCTCAAAGAACCTTTGCTGGTAAGTATAAAACCCACGTGGTTAGTGAGATTCGTTTTTTGGCATTGGCAATCACATCATCCACTCATTCTTCTGTAAAAGAAATTCGTAAATTATGGCCTGTTCGAAATGTGTCGATATTAACGAGGAATCAATTGACTCTTGAACAGTCAGGTAGCATATCACAAGATAAAGAACCCTTTTATTTGTTTGAGTTGGGTCGACCCCTGATTCTCCAGAATGTTATCCAAAAAGTCCCGCATAGACCAATACGGAATACGATGCGGTTAACGACATTGGAGAGATTTGAAACGGTAGAGTTCTTTACAGATATTGTCGAGGTGTATACAGAAGCCTTACAATAGCCATCAATTCTGAATGATGGTAAGCCTCATTTCTATCAACTAGAGACGATACACATCACTCTTCCTGTCTTGATCGCAAATGAGCCTGCAATCGCATACTCATACGTTGTAGCCATCGAGACTCGAATCCCGTAAGACGAGCCCGCATCAATATCTTCCGCAGATACACTTCTGCGTGTGAACGTTGGTCTTTCCCGTTGTCGAAGATCTGTGTATGACTGATGGTGTCTAACAATTCATTGGTCCGCTGATTGACTTCAGACGTAGGGATTAACGGTTCCGGTTTGAGATCGCTTCCGTCGGCGTACGGTTGTATGGATTTAGCTGAATACGCTAGCTGGTACATTACAACCCCTGCAGCCATCGCCAGATTGAGCGACCCATGTTCCTTAGTGGTAGCAATGGTGTAGAGAGAGTCACAGTGTGCCAGTTCCTCCGTAGATAGCCCGGTTCGTTCATTGCCAAAGACCAATCCGAATCGTTCAGGCTGTTTGGTTTCCACAACGTGTGCGACGGCGTCCTCTAGTTCTCCAAGTACCGGTCGGTTGGCTCCAGCTCTTCGGGTAAACCCAATCAATCCACCGAATTCTCCACTGAGTTCTCCTAGGCTGTCGACGACCAAAATATTTTCCAACTTTTCGATGTAGCCATTTGACATATTTAGGAGGTCATGATCCTGTCGCCATCCTCTTGGAGGGTCGACCAAAACCAATCTGGTGTATCCAAAATTGGCCATGGATCTGGAAATGGAACCGATGTTTCCAGGGTGTTGCGTTCGGCAGAGGATGATGGCAGATAAAGAAGACATGGAGACTCTAAACGGTATGGAGTGTTGATTTCGTATTCTTTTAACCGTTTGGGATGGGTGTCACAGCACTGACCTGTATTTGTGTATAGAATCTAAAGATACTACATTGTGGTCGACCGTCTTGGAGACCATATGCATAATTGCTCTCTGTGCTTGTCTCCAACAGAGTATTTTACGAATTGGAAGACCCGTACGTATTTTCGTTGTTCTACTTGTTCACTCATTCAGCTTGATTCTGTCGATCACCCATCGATTGATGAAGAGAAATCCGAGTATATGATGCACAACAATGATCCTGAGGATCAAGGCTACCGCCGATTTCTCAGTCGTGTCACCGATCCTGTATTGAAGTGGCTGGAAGAGACCCACCGACCCAGCGCCGAGTTGTTGGATTTTGGCTGTGGACCAGGACCGACAATCTCAGTGATGCTTGCAGAAGAAGGCTGGACGATGGACAATTATGACCCAATATTTTTTCCGAATGCAGCGTTGTTGGAGAATCGATACGATCTCGT
Source organism: uncultured Pseudomonadota bacterium (assembly GCA_937911635.1). GTDB lineage: Bacteria > Myxococcota_A > UBA796 > UBA796 > UBA796 > CAJWHX01. The sequence continues at coordinate 9,152 of CALDQI010000726.1, forward strand.
TGTGTGTACTGAGGTTGTGGAACATTTTTTTACCCCTCGAGAGACATGGGGGGTATTGATTGCGTTGCTTAAGGAAAAGGGGCGTTTGGTGGTGATGACGCATGTCTCGGATAAGAAGAGTGATCCAGAAGAGTTTGTTCACTGGCACTACATTCGAGAGCAGAGTCATGTATCTTTGTATCATACCGATACCATGAGATGGTTGGCCAAGGAACATGGTTTGTCGTTGATGATTTTGGACCGAAATGTCTTTTGTTTTGAATCAATCTGATGTATCAGAACCTTTAAGATAGAACTCAGTTCCAAAACATCGTAGTTATTGTGGAGAAATATAACTGTATTATGGTGAAATGGCTGCCGGTTTGATTGTGGGTATCCAGTTTTGAATCTCCGATTTGTATGCGAGATATTCCTCACCAAAACGCGCTTCCAAGTCTCGTTCCTCCAGTGGTCGAACGAATACATGCCATGTGATTCCAGCCAAGATGACTATAGTGAGTGTGAACCACGAACCGAGCCACCATCCAACCATCAAACCCAGCGAGAGACCACTGATTGCCATTGGATTTCGAACAAATCGATAGGGACCGCGAATAACCAATACACTCGCCGTTTCTAGAGGAAGGGGTGTACCCTTACCCCAATAACTCATCACATAGCCAGTTGTCAGATTCAGAAGACCAAACCCAGTAAAACCAACCCAAGGCAGCCAAGATTGCAATGGCGTACTGAATGTTGGGATATGCAGTGCGTGCTCAGCCTGTACCAACAACCAAGGAACCAGTACGAGACTGATAAACCAGAATACACAGGTGTGGAGAAATGTTCTGAAGATGTGTCCGACCCGAGTTCGCTTTGGAGCTACTCTAAATAAGGGATTGTCAAGCCCTGCAGTCCACGCGGCAAAAAAGGAACCAGCACTTAGTAGAAGCATGCATAGAGTAGCAGCCCATCCTTCACCATTGGTGATGTAGGTTGCTCGGCAAACATAGAGCATGGGGCATACACTGCCACCAACCAAGAACCACGTCAGAGGTCGTATGCTTCCATGCTCTGGTCTTTTCCAGAGTAAGAAAGCACAGATCCAAGAACCCAGTCCCAGAAGGAACAGGTCTGTCCACAGAAGGTCCATGAGTGCCGAGTCTGTCATCCTTGAGGTGCGAAAGAACTCTCTGGAATCAGGAACGAGCCACATCATTAACCACCATCCAAAGATACTTAAACCTTGTAGGGTATAGTAAACCAATGACCCTAACACACGATAACGAGTTTCCGGAGATATAGGGTTGGTTTTGTTTGACATGTGTGTTTGACTTTTGATTGGTGTTTTCAGCAGATAATGAACTACTCTACTATATTTTGATACACTAGTTTGAATCAGGATGGAGATAGAAATGACACTGGGATTGATTTGGCTATTGGCGTGTGGTGAAAAGGACGTCAACGATACGGCCATAGAATCTGAAGACGATACTTCGACGCAAACACAAGATGATAGCGCAACAGATACGGAAGAGATTGAGTCGGATCAGCCTGTATCAAATGGTTGCGGAATACTCCAATCTGCGACTGTCGAGCAACGAACTATGAATAGTTCTGAAGGGGAAAGGGGATATCACTTGGTCGTACCTAGTACGTATGATTCAGATGTGCCCAGTCGATTGATCTTTGGGTATCCGGGGACCAATTGGGTGGGGCTGCAGATTCGTTCTTATCTGGGTCTGGAAGCTCATGCGGAACCCAATGACATCTTCGTCTATCCCGACCCTCTTTGGAGAGACTTTACCGGTTGGGGGAATCTGGGTGGTTGGCTCTTGGGACCACATGCGAGACCTGCAGACGGAATGCAAGATTTGGATTTCACAGCGGCGATTATCGATGCACTTTCGGAGGAGTACTGTATCGATCCCAATCAAGTGTATGCGACTGGACACAGCTGGGGGGGTGATATGGCACAAGTCGTTTCTTGTTTTTTGGGGGACAGATTCAGAGCCACCGTTCCCGTCGCCGCCAATCGCCCCTACTGGTTTGAACCTTCAAATGGTGCTTCTCTTGATTGCGCTGGAGAAACGGCAGTGTGGACGATGTTCGGCAGCAATGAAACGCACTTTACGAGTCAGGCCTATTCAGGTCAATATGGGGATGAGTGCCGCGACTTTTGGTTGGCAGAAAACGGCTGTGATGGATCATCCAGTTATACGGATTTGAACCTTGGACCCAATGCAGAGTGTGTTGAGTTTGATGGCTGCGATGTACAGACTCGATACTGTCTATATGATGGTCAATACGGTCACCAAATACCCAGTGATTATTACGCCGAAGAGACGATGAAGTTCTTTCATTCTTTTGAGTGATTCACATACGGTTTAGATGATCAATGACAGGATTGCAGTCTGATTGACTATTCTTCATACTCTACAAATGCTTGGAAACCGATACCATTTGCCTCCATAGATAGCGTATAGTTTTCTATGAAGAATGTGGGTCCGTCTTGGAAGATTGAAAGGATGTGTTCATCTTTGTGCCCCCAAAAGAAATCAGTTGTGCCAGCTGAGCAGGATTCGTCAGTCAAAGACGTGAACTCAACCGTCATTTGATCTTCAGAGGTGCTGAATGTACCAGATCCTTGATTGCATCCAGTATCGACTTCAAATGTACCATCGTCATAAAAACGAAGGGTGGGATTGGTTGAAGAACCAGAATTACCCGTACTGCGATTCCCACCAGAATCTAAGGCCTCTGTAAAGATGAGGATTTCCCACTTGGTTTCTGTTAACGGAACAAGAGCTGTGGGTACGTACTTTTCCAGAGTGAGGCTGCCATCATCACTTTCCAATTCGAGTATAGAGCCGTCAAAGGTGTAGGTTGGATTGGATTCAAAGAAATCACTTAGCCATCCGTCAACTTGCCCTTCTTCGTCCGAACATGCCATCTCGGTGCCAGATTCCCAGGTAAAGAACAAAGTATCTTCGGTGACCTCTAAAGAACCTTCCTGGTCGTTGCAGGAACTGCCAAAGCTCATATAGTCGCCTTCTTCGGAAATATTTAGATACATCGAATCGAAGTTTATGCCTTCTACCTCAATCAAGGTGAACGTTTCTCCAAATATGGATGGAGAATCTTCTTCTGGGTTTGGAGTTCCAGTGTCCTCAGGGGTATTTGGAGCTGGGTCTGTTTTGGTTTGAGGGTCACATGCGAAGGTGAATAACAGTGTGCTGATAAGAGTAAACACGATAGGATCCCATGGCTATAGTTGATTGTACATGCAACATGTGCAATTTGTATGCCAAATCATTTTTTGGATTCGATATTGATGGGATCAACCGATACGAAGCCGAACGATACGAGACTGAGAGTTCGATTTGCGAACAATGTTTTACAAGATCAGCCTGTTGGATTCGGTTGTATCAACGCCTTGAGCCTTGCGAAGTATTGGTCCATCGCCAAGAAGTTGTGGTAGAACGGGGCGTCAAATATTTCCAGTTTCTCGTTCATATACGTTGCGTTCATAGAGGTTTTGAATCGAACCTCTCGATGTTCGAATTGGTACTCAAAATTGCCGATCATCAAACCGTCATTGAGTGTGGCAACAAGACGCAATAAGTCATTCTCCTTATGCTCTGGACAAGGATGTGGAAACAAAGAGTAGATGATGACGATCGGTTGTTCCGGGTGACACTGAATGAAGGTGTTCCATTTGCCGTTGTGACCTTGAAATTGAGTGCAGATGAGGTTTGGATCGTTGGTGGCAAAGATGGGCCATTTTTTGTAGGTAAGGAAGGCCGCTGCCGTGTCTTTAAGACTGATCATGATGGTCCTGCTGGATGAGGGATCTAATGAGCGATGTTTTTGACGATGCCGGACAATGTCTCTACACCAGTGCGGGCTTTGCCGGCAAGGTTGTCTGGATTGGTACCAAATGCGCTGAAGAGGTCTTGAATGACATTCATGGCATGGGTACCACGAATGGTGGACGTTGCCAACTGGATATCGTTCAGGAAATTGGCAAAAGAACCATCTTGTTGTAGAGAGAGCAATGCATCTTCATTGCCAGATTGTAAGTTCTTTAGCAGTGTGGTTAAAGCATCGGATTGTTGCACATCCATTGAGGCTCGCATTTTGATCTCAGCCAAGAGATTCAAATACTGAATGTTTCCATCGTGATTGAACATTTCTGACCATACCAACCCCAAGAGTTTGTCTCGTTGAGTGGGATCTCCGAGGACAATATCCACCTGATTGGGGTGCTTTTCAATCCACATCAGTACATTCTTTTGTGGGATATCTATTTGCTGGGCTGTACCTGGATCAAGTGGGTCAAAGCCTTGTTCTTCGATGCGCTTGCGTTCAGTATCAGAGATGTTCTTTCTAAATAGCAATTCTTGTTTTAAGATATTCAACTCGAGTTTCCACCGTCTAAAATACACCTTGTCGATCTCTGGAGTGAAGTGCTTCGAGAGTAGAGACATGTCCTGTTCAACCCTTCCCAGCAAAGAGTTCAAGACCCAGTCGATGGCTGTTTGACCTTGTTCGACGTCAACCTGTGGGGTTTGTGTCATTGCCCAGTAGCGAAGCTGACGAATGACGCCGAGTAAAAAGACCTTCGCCAGTTCTGTAGTGGCAGGATTTCGAATGGCATCGTTGTAGAATCGAAGGTTGTTTTGGACGTCTTTTAAGATGGTTGTCGGAATGCTCTCTCGCATGTTTTGCATAAATTCTGCATCTAGAGGCATTGCTGGGAGCTGCTTCTCGCGGGTTCGCACAGCGATATCGTCGTCTTCATCATTGACGAGCATGTCCTTTTCCATGTTCTCTGTCACAACCCGTTCGACGACTGGAGTTTCAACAGCTTTACGCTGCAGAGGCTCTTTGATGTAGTCTTGTACAAAGTCTTCTCGCCACTGGATGACTGTATCTGAGTCGTCAAATGGTCTTTCTTTTTCTTCGCGTTTGCGCTTTTTGAGTTTGAGTTTTCGACCCATAATGCTCTCGATCTATTTGCGATGTCGACTGTATCAGAAGGATACATTTCCGGTGAGTGCAAGGTGTCCATTGTCAACAGTGGAGGTTAAATTGGACAAGGTCACCCCAGCAAAAGAGGGGACGGGTATTTCACTGATTGCGTCGGTGAAGCTTGGAAGCAACATTGGAATGACGGCATCCAACAGTGTTTCGGTACCGCGTGCGCCCTCAAGTGGGTAGACCACATCAAAATAGGATATGGGTTCACCAACCGTTGCCATGATGGAAGTGGAGTTGACAGACATGTCGATTGGAGCGAAGATGTGGGTGTAGATCTCCAATCGGATGTCTCCAGCGCTGTAATCGCCATTGTGAACAGCAAGATACAGCTCTCCCATCTCGAAATCCAAGGTTGACAACGTTGAATCGAAGGTCACGATGGGTGGCAGCAGAGGCTCAATCGTGATTCGTAAATCAGAGGAGTTGGGGAACAACGCTTCGAGGTCACCAGAAGAGACACCCAACTCAGATAAACTGAGTTCCTGAGAGATAAACCCAGAGCCCCAGACTTGATAGAGAAGCTGGTTGATGACATCGGTGGACAGTGCAAGGTTGAATCCAGAGTTGCTGGCAAATGTCGGTGCAGCATAGCCTTCAGCAAAGGAACCGAGTCCGGTGTCATTCAGTGCCCAGGTATCCGCCATGACATTGGTCTCCAAACCAAAACCCAGTCCATGATTGTCGGCAAAGATCGATGACGGGTAGGCTGAAAGAGTGAAGGTAGAGCCCATTAAATCAAATGAAGTTGACAGCTCCAGACTCTGCAAGAAATCGTTTAGCAATGGTGGTACTTGACCGGACAGGACGTTGGACACTTCATCTTCGAGTAAGTCTGCAATGCTCCCCTCAAAGAGGTTGACGATAAAGTTGAGCACAGAGCCCCAACCACTGAGAGAAACATTGAGCCCGTTGATGTTCGAAGAAGTACTGACGACGTCGGTATACACTTGTCCATTGCTGACATAGGGGTTTAAGATGACCTCTGCAATGACCGACGAGGCAGAGACACTCCCACTGAAGTCTGGGCAGGGCTGCCACCATGACCCTCCGTTGAGTGGGACGTCTAGATCCATACTGATGCTGGGTAAGGTCATCGTCAGTTTAATATTGCCATCACTTTGTGGGTCAATGTCGAGTTCAATGTTGCCATAGTTGAGGTTGTACACGTTTACATAAGCTGTGCACCACGCAACACCTTGGCTGGCGAGTGGGTTTGCCGGTAAAACGCTTCCGATATCGATGTTGCCAACGATGGATTCAAGATTGTCCTCCAACGAGTTCACGCCATTTGCACCGAGATAAGCCTGAATGGCATCGTCAATGCCTTCATCTTTCGGTTCAAAATTTCCAGAGAGTACCGCTCGAGAGTCGTTGCTGATGTTGCTGTCACTGTCGATGGCTTCTGATTCTACAACGGTGATACCGTCGTCGAGGTCTATCGAAGTGCTAAAATTCCCAGAGGCATCCGGTTGTACAACGAGTCCATCGACTAGTAGCGCATTGAGACTGCTGTACTCTTCAATCACGGTTCCAGAAACAGTGGTGCTGACATCTTCAGTCCAAAACCCACGTGTAGGGGTTGCAACGGCCAGTAATGGACCAGAAGAATCAATGAGTATCGGGCCGTGAGAGTCAATCAGTTCTGTACCGTCTTCTTTGAACGTGTTGGCATAGAGCGTGTAATAGCCTTCATCCAAAAAAGTGATGATGTTGTAGGAAACGGAAGATGTCCCGAGACTGTCAGCCCACAGAGTCCATTCGTTGTCCAGCAGATTCCCAAATCGGTCTTCGACGATGACATCACATTGAACAGAGTCATACTTTTCCACGTCGCCTTCTGGGACAACGAGTGTGATGGAGTCGGCCTCATCTGGACGGACTTCCAAAAATTCTGTATCGCCGATCTCGCCGTACCATGCACTGATGCCGTAGACATCTGCCACAGTACTGAACACTTGGCCGCTGCTAATGGTTAAATCCAAACTGTCCGCGTAGACTTCAAACTCAGATTCCATCGCGGGGTCGCGTACACGATTCCCAAAGCGATCCAACGCCCATACACGGTACGGGATGTTTTCTCCTGCTTGTGCGACACTCTTGTCTATTTGTAAATCTAAAAATTCGACAGCCAGAGGGCTTACACTGAGGGGTATTTGCTGTTCAAGTACAATTCCAGGGATGTCTTCTTCACTCACGAAGTCATCTTCTGTGGGGATATATATCGCACGAATGGTCAGTGTATGTTCACCTGCCATAACGGGCATCAGAGTTGTGTTGGTGGTGTGCAAATCACTTTCAATGTCGGAAGCAATGCTCCAGGTTAGGTTGTCTTCGATCTCATTGTCATTCTGATCGCGCACTTCAACAGTGTAAGTGAGAATATCTCCAGCGAGCGCAGATTCTGTAGAGACGGTTGCTATCAGTTGAAGACGCAATGTCTCTTGGACGCTTTCTTCATCTACCGGTTTTACATCCACAGAGGTGCTACAACCGACCGTTGTCATCCATAAAATGAGTCCCAAGGATGGAATGGTTCCACGCATAATGGCTCCAAAACAGAAGTTTAGGCTATGGATCTAGATTGAATTCTAAGGAAACTCGAACAATCCATGCTCTAAAAAGAGTATACTACATAGGATGATGTACCACTGTACTTCTTTCATTTCCACTGTAAATCTTAGTCCGCAGCGACATTTGGATACGGTATGAATTTGCTATTTCTGACAAACATATTTTTGGGTACGGCCACCGCAGAGAATTTGACCTTTGAAACAGGGCAGGCCCTCGCGGTTCATTTGCCGACGGGTGGACTGGATCAGATTGGAGTCGCCCTTCAAAATGTTTTGCCTTCGTCGATCACTGTTGCGGCGGGGTTCAATGATTTGGAGTGTTCTTCAACCACAACTGTGACCTATGCCATTGAAGAGATGGAACTAATCTTTGCCATCGACGATGTAGAGTTTGTCACGCAGAATGGGTATCTGGATCTGTTGGTGACGGGACACATTGGTTCGAGTGAGTCAACAGCAACGATAACGGGAGACTGCAGTGTGTTGACAGATTTGAATGAGGTGTGCGCAGTGCAGCTCGGCACAACACCATTTACCTTATCGATGTCGATGCGGATTGAACTGACTGAGACAGAGCTGGTTGTGGAGGCGGACGAGCCCATCTTTGAAGTGGCTCCGATAACGAATCCTTTGGAAGATTGTGTGTTGGCGGATGGTCTTGATACGGTGTTGGGACAAGATCCATATGTATTTTCAAACTTGCTGCAAGAAGCGGTTGAGCCCGAACTTGACATCGTTCCGCAAACGATAGAGAACAATCTTTCCGATGTACTAGAGACATTGATTGTATCGGAAGACATAGACCTGTTGGGTAAGGAACTGTCCGTTCTGTTGGAGCCGTCAGACGTGCGCGTTGACGAATCTGGAATCGTACTCGGGTTTGGTGCGGATATTTCTGTTCCCACACCCAATGTGTGTGTCAATCCCTCTGAGTGGCTTCCCCCTGAAGACAACGATTGGCCGGTGTTTTCAGGTGAGATGTTTGTAACGGGACTTCGATATGACATTGGCGTCTTTGTTGGACAGCATTTTGTCAATCAAGTGCTCTATGCCGTTTGGGCATCGGAGGCGTTGTGCTTAGACGTCTCCGCCTTTACAGGACTGGAATTCACAGGCGATTTCGCCTCGGGTTTCTTTGGAGAACAGCTGGGCGTTTTGATGGGCGAGAAGGTCGTTTCTATGACCTTAGAGTCCCGAAACCCACTTCATGTTGAATTCTCCGATGATCAGCCACCGATTCGAATTGCTGCGGATGGACTGGTACTTCAGACGCGTGGAGAATTGCTTGATAGAGAGAGTCTATTGCAATCTGTGGAGATGGGGGCAGACCTCGGATTTTATTTCGACTTGCAAAACAGTCGTCTTACGATGGATGTTCCGATTGAGTCTCAAGATTTCTTTTACGCCGAAGAATACTTTGAAGTCTTACCAGAAGGATACTCTGCAGGAGTCCCCAATTTAATAGATCTGGCACTTGGATCTGTAATTACCGAGGACATGTTTCCAACGTTGATTTTGCCCAAGATTTTGGGCATCGAACTCAGCGATATCATTTGGCAACCATCGTCGGATGGAGCGTGGATTGGTGGACACATCATTTTAGATGTGGACGATATACAATCCACAGAGATTGCAGGTTGCTCAGGGGACTCCCTAGGGTGCAACGGTAGTGGTCCAACCATCGATATTGACATCGACAATATTCTTGGGTGTGACGATGCGACCGTTGGTTGTGAGGGTGGTTGCTCTCAATCGACGGACGGAACGATCACGCTTAGACTCCCAGCAGGTAGGGTGTTTGGATGTCTTTTGCTCATTTCAGTGGTGCTCATTCGTCGACGTGAACCGGAGACAAGCAGATGAAGATGCTTGGTGACTTGATTCAATGGGTTCGACGTGAAGAGTGGATCCGCGATATCTTTCGGATTCAAGAGGCACACTTGCCAGACTGGCAGCAAAGAATCCTTTTTGTGATTCGAAAACTGCTGTCTAGCTGGTTGCGGTTTCGAGATTCCAGATCCGCCATTCAAGTGGGGGCACTTAGTTATTTGACACTCATATCTCTCGTGCCCGTACTTGCCTTTTCATTTTCCATTGTGAAAACGTTGGGGCTCCACCAGCAATTGCAAAATGATGTGATTGATCCATTGCTAAATCAGTGGATTCCAGCCGAACAAGCCCCCGAGTTGCGTAGTGGTATTGAACAGATGCTTCTTTTTGTGGAGCATACAGATGTGTCTTCGCTGGGTGTGATCGGGCTGGTGACGCTCGGTTATGCCGTTATCCGAATGCTCAGTGCTGTAGAGATAGCGATGAATGATCTTTGGGGTGTCCGTCGGCCGAGGACCCTCATGCGTAAAGTTGCCGATTATCTGTCGGTAT
>CALDQI010000727.1:0-4368 GCA_937911635.1 uncultured Pseudomonadota bacterium
GTGCCCAAAACGGATTCGACTGTGACGACGAGGATGAACTGACCTATTTGGGTGCTGCCCAACTCGATGACCCCACCGCCTGTATGCGCGATGCCGACTTGGACGGTTGGGGGGATGCCAACGCCCCATCGGGAGGCTCAGCCGGTACCGATTGTGACGACGATGACATCGACACCCTCAGTACGACATTGGATGCTGACTGCGACGGTTCTCTGTACTACGATGATTGTGACGATGGGGATGCGGCTGTCTCACCAGACCAGACTGAAGTTTGCGGTGATGGATTGGACAATGATTGTGATGGAACGGTGGATGAGTCTGACTGTCTGGATGCCGGTCCTTGGACCTTTACCAGTTGCCTTCAATCTGGGGATACGGAATTCTGGCATGGTCCGAGGGAAGTCGACTGCTACCTTGAATATTACAACACCAACTTGGATGGTTCGGTTACAGTCGATGGTGTCGGAATACAAACGTGGACGGTGCCTGTGACGGGGACGTATCGTATAGAAACTTATGGTGCGCGTGGTGGTGCGCTGGGAAGATATAATTATTCCTACATTAACCATTATGGCGAAGGCGCCATCATCATCGGTGATTTCGATCTCACCATCAATACTCAAATCCAAATCGCTATTGGTCAAATGGGGGGCACTAGACTTTACAGTGGTTCCTGGACGGGTGGTGGTGGTGGTGGTGGAACCTTTGTGGTGAATGGCAACACTCCATTAATCATCGCTGGAGGGGGCGGAGGTTCCGGATATCATGATGGTAATATCAAAGATGGCCTCACCTCAACATTTGGAGGTTATGGTGGCTTGAACGGTAGTGGTCAGGCGGGGGGTACCAATGGTGACAGTGGTAATAGTGTTAGTACATACGTGTATGGAGGTCTAGGATTCAACTCCGGTGCTATAGGAGATGGAATGAACGAAGACTCCGATGGTGGATTCGGTGGTGGAGGAGGGGGTTCAACTGGTTATAATTGTGGTGGTGGTGGGGGTGGTGGCTACTCGGGTGGAGGTGCAGGCGGCAATTCGGACAACACTTCCGGTGGCGGAGGTGGCTCCTACAATTCTGGCACCAATCAGGTCAACACGATGGGTGGCTGGTCTGGCCACGGCAAGGTGGTTATCGAGTTGCTGGAGTGAGGTTCGCACACCGATGATACGTACAAGCACACAACAACGCATCGTTGGCAAATCTAGTCCCCTACCCGCGTGTTTGATAAAACTCCCGAGCACTCACCAGTTTACCGTGCGCCTTACCCACTCGGTCATGTTCCGCCCCCAGCAGGTTGGTGAGGTCAGCGATGGTTGATTCAGCCGATGTGAAATCACCCGATTCTAGAGCATTGCTGAGTGCCAAACCCAGTTTCGCCCAGTGGTGTTTCCAGTCGGTTGGGTCGCTCCATGCTTCGATGAGCCGTTTGAAGTGTGGTTTGCCATCGGTTTTGTGCTGGTCGAGGTAGAGCCATGCCAAGTTGTTTACTGAGGTAAGTGTACCTGAGTGTTTTGAACCCAGTATCCGTTTTCGAAGTTCTAGAGCTCGTTGAAACAAGGGTTCCGCCTCTGCATATTTTCTCTGTTCACATAAGGTACTGCCAAGGTTGTACAACGAAACAATAGTACTAGGATGTTCCTCCCCCAAAACTTGTTCTCGACGGTTCAACACATATTGATAGAGTCGTTCTGCTTGTGCGTATTTTCCTTGTTTCTTAAAGGCGTAGCAGAGATTATTTGTGGTAATCAGTGTATCGGGATGGTCCTTGCCTAAGATCTGTTCATCATTTTGTACAGTACGATAAATCAATGGCTCAGCTTTTTCAAATTTTTGTATCGTTAAGTAAAGGTTACTCAAATTCATGACTACCGTTATGGTATCCGGATGTTTTGGACCCAATATACTTTCATAGGTTTGAAGGATTTGTGTGTATAGCCTTTCTGCATCCGTATATTTTTTTTGACCTTGATTAATATATGCCAGATTACTTAAAGCGACGAGCGTATTGGGATGTTGTTCACCATGAATTCGAGTCATTACCGATACGAGTGAAAGACACATAGATTCTGCTTGGTGATATTTTCCAACTTTGGAATACAGTGACACCAGATTATTGACGGACCTCAAGGCATTTGGATGTTCTTTCCCCAGTGTCTGTTCTTGAGTTTCTAACACTCTAAGATACAACGGCTCAGCTTCTTTGTAACGACCCTGATAAACGTATAAGAGGGCAAGGTTGCTTACAGAAACTAAGGTATGCGGATTTTCTTTCCCCAGAGTCTGTTCTTGAGTTTCTAACGCTCTAAGGTACAACGGCTCTGACTCTGTATAGCGACCTTGTAAATAGTACAGTTTTGCTAGATTACCCACAGAAATCAGTGAGAACAAATCATCTGTACCAAGAGTCCGCTCACTAGATTCTACCGTTCTTAGATACAAAGGTTCTGCTTCGTCATAACGACCTTGCTTAGTGTATAGTCCAGCAAGATTATTCATAGATGCAAGGACGTCTGAATGCTCCATTCCCAAATCGTTTGTTCTTCTCTCTAATAACCACTCCGTAAACATAGTCCCAGCTTGATAGAGTCCAACATCACTTAAAAACCCTGCAATAGTAGCCACAACATCCGTTCCAAGTGGTCTATTCTCTAATGATTCCACTAACCCCATAAAGCCAATTCGTGCCTGTTCAACACCAACAACTCTCCAAGCTTTCCAGGGCTCAACAACCGTATCGTATACCTCGACAAATGAAACCATAAAGTAAAGGTCAAGCATCCGCTGCTGAGCCTCATTGATACGATTCTGTCCCAACAGGTGAAACACACCATGCTTGGTGATGTACCAATCCAGCCCCGTTTTCTCAGCGTCTTGATGCCAATCCAGTGTGGCTTGGATGAAAGCATTGTCAATGCTGGTCAGTGTTTGAGGGCGAAATACGGACATGTGAGGATTCCTATGATTCAGTCAACGTGTGCCATTGACACGTGAGCAGTAACGTAACCGTTTCGGTGAATGTTCAACCCTTCATCGTGACTCAACATACCTTTGAAGGATTGGAAAACCTGCCGATACCCAAAATACAGTCGACTACACAGGAAACTTGACCACTTGAACTTGGGAGCCTTGACTGCACACCACGTGATTGCCCGACTCTACCCAGACTTTCCAACGACCACTGTTCAACCAATGTTGAGCATCTTTGTATACGCCACCAACCTCCGTTCTGAGTGGTCGAGGTTTATTGGATGTGAGCACATATGAACATTACTGTGGCAAAGATTCTTTCGACCATTGATAAATACCAACTGTCATTCATACTGTAGACAAATAAAAATACTGAAGACTCACTGTCTTCACAGTCTGAAGATACTTCTACTCCGTAACAACGTCTATACCGTCGTAATCTTGGTCAATACCGTCATTCGGAACCTCAGTTGCATTCGGATATACCGTCGGATCACTGTCATCACAGTCGACATCACTGTTCACACCATCCCCATCATCGTCAATAGTTGCATCGACACCATCACAATCTTGATCGATTCCATCGTATGGAATGTCGACAGCGGTACTTCCAAATGCTGCGTCTGAGTCATTACAATCGACAAAGTTGTCTAGCCCATCACCATCGTTGTCATAAGGTACAACTGTAACGTTTCCAGACCAATGATTGGTATAGTATGTCCCTTGATAGGAATAATTGAGATAACCTGTAGAGTATGTGAACTGGTACCCATCAAAATCGACTATTGATTGCCCATATCTTGGAGCATAGACCCTAGATTATCTTTGGTGAACACCTGTTTACCTTCGGAAAACCACTCACTCCGAAGTTCATCAGATATCTGAGAGAGAACTTCTTTTTCCTGAGAGACTCCACGCACCTCTAAAACGACAAATAAAGGTCTCGACTCCGCCTCTTGTACAGGTTTCACATCGTTTTCTCGAACTTGAGTGGACAACACGTCTTTAACCAAAGCCTTGGTTTCGGGACCCGTTTGGTCCAGCAGTACAAATTTGTCGGTGTTTCTGAGTGTCTTCTGACCCATCAATGAACCTGTATGTGTATCGTGTACTGTAAGGGTCAAAAGGAACATGTTTTCAATCTTTCCGATTGTTCCAGAGATTACATAATCAGATTGCAACACACGTCCAAGTTCTACTACGCATTCTACTTCGCAGTCGGACAAGTCTTTTCCCATGTCTTCCAACATCGTGATCATAGATTCTCTCGAGGTAATGTTGTATTCAGAGTTAATAAAAATAAAATTAATTAAATTAAACTGATCTCATTTTTTTTATACACGCAAATGAGACTATAACATCTCTAAATCCTTCATCATTCCTTCATCACTAATGATT
>CALDQI010000728.1:0-5910 GCA_937911635.1 uncultured Pseudomonadota bacterium
AATATTGAAATCGACGGAGACAATAATTCCGGTCGAATAAATATATTCTTCGGTGCTGATATCCCTTCATCTGGTGAAGTGCTTCGATCTCAAGCAGGTGTTGAGATTGTTGGATCGAATGGTGAACACTTTGCACACGCAGTGGCCTCCAATGGAGACATCAATGGAGATGGCTTGTCGGATGTGTTGGTTGGGGCTCCATACAATATTGACAATGGAAATGGGACGGGGAAGGTGTCGATTGTATTGGCTTGTGAACAGTGAGTGATGTAGTCAGTTGAAATAGGTCAATTTTGAGTTTGTCACTTCTGATATACTGCTTCAAAACCATACAATAAAGGAGCTTGTATGTCTTTCCTATTTACCCTTTTGTTCGCTTGCTCCGACAAGCCCTCTGAAGCCCCATCCGAATCACCTCCTGTTGCCAAGCCCGCCGCACAAGAAGCACCCAAGGCAAAAGCACCAGAACCAGTAAAGGCTGCTCCAGAAGCAAAGTCCGAAGCGGCAGAAAAACCAGCCACGTTTGATCCACTGGCAGGGAAATCTCTTCAAGATATCTGTGCATCCGATGGATTGTCATTGATCAAATGGTCTTATGAAGATCGTCAGTCCAAACATCAAGAGTTGTGCTGTGGTGACGGTGGTTTTCCGGAAGATGCCGAGGAGTGTATTTTCGACTGGCCATCTTCAGATGTTCCATCCTGTTCGATGTACGATGATATGCGGAATGAGATTTTTGCTCGATACGGTCGCAGCTTCAAAACGCCCAAATGGCAGAAGCATTTCGGAGCACAGGATTGGTATCAAATTCGGGAAGATTACACCGATGAATGGCTAAGTCCCGTGGCGCAAGCCAATGTCAAAAGTCTGATAGAGAAGAAGACGAATAAGACTGGATGTATGGATTAGCAGAGTGTAGCGTTACTTGAACTATTGCAGGCTGACGCAAATCGGCTTGATTACTGAAAGATGTCCCACGTAGCCAAGGCTACATCTGCAGATCGCCAAGATGTGTATATGTCCCCTTCAGCCCACGTTCTTCGCCATCCTTGTAACCACATGGCATTGTCCCAAGCCTTGTTGCGGATGGTTTGAAATGCAAAGGTGGTTGTGGCATCGTCCCCAGCAACTGAATCAATCCAATCTCCTAGAAAGAATCCATTGAGAAAATTTTCGGACTCGATTCCGTAATCGTCTCGAAGATTTTGGATGAGGAGAGGGTTGGCTTCGATTAATTTCAGTCCAAATTGGTCGTAGTCTTCTTTGTGTAGTGGATTGGAACCGATTGTTGCTAAACTGTGAGGCAGATCAACGATCAAGTGAACGGCGATTCCAAAGACGGCAATTCGCAATCCAGCTACATTACAATTGTCGCTCAGACCGTAATACCGGCCCCAAGACTGTGTTGTGGACTGTCCGAGTATCGATGCACGAAGATTTTCATAATAGCGGCCGCCAAAATCAATCACCAGTTCTCGCACCCACTGGTCGTTTACAAACTCACCGGCATCAATTGAGTCTACTGCAGCGTCGGTAATCGGTGAATAGACAGAAGCGAAAGCACCTCGAATATCTCCATGGTCGGCAAACAAATACCGTAGGCTTTCATTTCGAGCGGCGACATCATCTATAGATGTCAGGGTGGACGTATCGGTCCATTCCAACACAGACAAGACCTCTTGTGCATCCAGAGGTTCAGTGGCACAGCCATCATAGTCTTCAGGACAATTTAACCCGAGGCTTTCACAAAGGGGCAGTTCTTCTTGGGCATTTAAAAACGTCTCGCAGGATAGGTACTGCATCAGTTCAAGTTCATTGTAGAGTGTCTCTGTGCAGGGACTTTCCGAGAGATCAACCCCAGTACAAAACTCTAGGAGTTCAAAGCCTTCATCACAGGATAACTCTTCTTCGACTTCGTCAGGTGCACCCGTGTCCTCTGCTGTATCTAAATCTTGTTGATCATCCTCAATCTCTGATGATTCATCCACATCGAAAATATCAGGACTCTTTGCTTCTTGTAAACACCCCAACAATATCCAAATCATTGTTCACCTCATTGTTTGGTTTCTAACCTGATTTTGAACCTTCGAAAACCCTTCACGAATACCAGAACTTCAATTCGTCACCCCACCCCAATCTGAATACATTTACCTACACCCAAACAAACGGTAAATAGTATGACGTTTGGTGGGCGTACAAAGGGCGATTATTCAAACGAGCGAAATAGCTCAATCGTATGCTCTGCACTCAAACAAATGGGGTCACACCCTTCGCCGTTGGGCTGAAACGTTTCAAACTCCATTTCCACTTCCTCTTGCACCGATTCATCGCCCCAGGTGACAGAATAGCTTGCCGTTGTTCCCCCATCGATGACAATTGTCAGGACACCGTCTTCGCAGTAATGGTCGGATGCACTGTCATCAGAGCAATCAAATTCGTAATCGTTTTCGCCAATGGTAATGGTTCCCGAGGCACCGGTAGCGGGACCACCGTAGGAGTCCAAAATGGTAAAGACAACGATGTCTGAGCAACCGATTTCAGTACAGTATTTGGCTTCTTCTCCGCATCCAGCAAAGAGTGTGGAAGCCAAAGTCATCAAGGGGAGAAAGGGTTTCATGGAACCTCCAATATTGCAACGTGATTGCAATCATTAAACCACAATGAGGCAGTCATTTCAAGACGATTCACAAAAGTTCTTTGGCAGAGAATCAGATACACTAAGATAAAGATAGGGTATGAATCGATTTACGAGGAATGCATGAAAGGCATTTTGTTGATCACAGCATTGATGGGGTTTGGTGGTTTGTGGGTTTGGGCGATGAAGCGGCCGTCTTCTTGGCAGCAGTTGCTCAACAAGACAGTAGCGAGTGGGAACTTAGACGCTCTCTTTACCGAGTTGCAGCGTAAACCAGAATTGGTACAGCCGAGGTTCTTTGATGAAGCGATGCAGTATCTCCTGCAAACGGATTTGGATTTGGCGGTGGAACTAACTCTTCGATTTGTCCCCATACTTCCAGACCACAAAAAGAGTCAAGAGTGGCTGGAGTTTATGAATGAACAAGAGGCCACCACCGACCACTTTTCCTCTGAATTCTTAGAGCGTTACAGACGGACGGGATGCTGTACAGGGTCCGGTTGAGGAACATAGTCTGCATCAGTTTGATGCTTCGTTCATCAGAATCTTCTACACACCATCCACCTTCGCATTACATTAATTGAGATATGTTTTGTCGGAGGTTTTATGAATCCATTTCTATCTGAGTATACGACTCCCCACGGAGTACCTCCATTTGATCAGGTGCAGTTCGAGCATTTTGAACCGGCTTTTGAGACTGGTTTTGCTGAGCAAGTTGCAGAGTACGACGCGATAGAGAAGAATCCCGATTCACCGACGTTTGAGAATACCATTGGGTCTCTGGAGCGTAGTGGGGGAGTTCTACATCGAGTGGCAAGGGTGTTTTACAGCTTGATGGGAACCGATTCAACACCAGAACTGAGCGCACTGGCAAAAGAGATCGGTGCACAAATGGCTGCGCATCGAAACCGTCTATACTTGAGTCAAGCCATGTACGAGCGTTTGCATGCGTTGCACACTGACCCAAATCCAGACTGGAGCGGTGAGCAGGCACGTCTCGTGGAAGAATACCATCGATATTTTGCGAGATCGGGTGTGCAGTTGGAAGATGATAAACGACAACGACTTCAAGAATTGGATGAACAGCTGGCGACATTGTCTTCTCAGTATCGAGACAACATGCTGGCAGAAACGAATAATGCAACTGTTCATCTAACCGACCCAACTGACCTCGATGGACTTTCTGATGCCATCAAAAATTCGGCGCGTCAACTGGCGGAAGAGAATGGATTGGAAGGGTGGTTGTTCAAACCCAATCGGGTCACGCTGTATCCATTTTTAACCCAGTCCAACAATCGAATGGCAAGAGAAAAAATCTACACGGCCTATGTTACTCGTGGAAGACGCGGAAATACAGAAGACAATACTGAACTCGCCCAGACCATGTCGACACTGAGACTGGAGAAGGCACAGATTTTGGGTTCTCCCAACTACGCTGCCCACATCCTCCAAGATTCGATGGCGAAAACCCCTGAGGCGGTCCTGTCTTTCCTAGATCAAATTTGGGATGCCGCTGTCGACAGCGCCCATGCGGAAGCCGGACTGCTCGAAGAAAAATTGCACGCAGACGGTATTGGTGGTGACTTAGAGGCATGGGACTGGTGGTATTACGCTGAACAAGTTCGGACAGAGAAGTACGACTTTAGAGAGGATGAAATCAAACCCTATTTCGCCTTGGAAAATGTTCTGAAAGGAGCTCTGTCAGTTGCGTCTCGTCTGTTTAATATCGAATTTCGTGAAAACAAGGACCTGCCCATCTACCATCCTGACGTGCAGGTATTTGAGGTGCTCAATACTGCTGGAGAAGTGATGGGTATCTTATATACAGATTACTATGCCAGACCGTCTAAACGAGGCGGGGCGTGGATGAGCAGCTTTCAAGTGCAACATCGCTTGGATAAAGACACCATGCCAATCGTGATCAATGTGTGCAACTTTCCTCCACCGACGGAGGAGACTCCATCGCTCTTGTCTTCTGGCAATGTGAAAACACTCTTTCATGAACTGGGGCACGCACTTCACGGTTTGTTGTCTTCCGTTGACTATCCCTCGTTGTCTGGAACCAGCGTGGTTCGAGATTATGTTGAGTTCCCATCTCAACTTATGGAAAACTGGGGCAGAGATGCGCAGGTCGTGATGGACTATGCTCGGCACTATCAAACCGATGAGCCCATACCGCAGGATTTGATGGAGAAACTCTCCGCTGCTGAAAATTTCAATCAAGGATTTACAACCAGTGAATACTTGGCGGCTTCTTATTTGGACCTCGCGTGGCACATGCAAGAGGGGCCCTCTCAGACAGCCGACGAAATTGAACAACAAGTGATCGAACGCATCGGATTGCCCAAGCAGATTGGATTTCGCTATCGAAGCACCTATTTTTCTCACATTTTTGCAGGTGGATACTCGTCTTACTACTACTGCTACATTTGGGCAGCCGTTTTGGAGAAAGATGCCTATGCTCTTTTTGAAGAGAAGGGGTTGTTTGATACTGAAACAGCCGGCAAGTTGCTGGAGCATGTGTATTCAAGAGGCAATGCGAAGGACTCGATGGATGAATACCGAAAGTTCAGAGGTTCAGAACCCAAAGTGGATGCATTGATTCAAAAGCGTGGTTTGGGGTAAGGTCTACGGTTGACCTGCAGTCAAATCCGTCTCAATTGCGAGCATGTATCGATGAAACATCTCGTTATGGGTCCACATACAGTAGTGCCCACCGTCGTTCCAATACAGGGGTGCCTTCAACTGTCGAGATACCGATTTTGCTAAGAATCCCGGATAAAAGACTTCCTGCTTACCCCAGATTAGGTATACCGGACATACATCTTTGAGTCTGGACACCAAGTCAGTGGGAGGCTTCATGTGTTTGGCCAGTGTCATCATTTTAGACGGGTTATGAACATGTGGCTGGTTGGCAAATCGTTGACCAGTGTCACTTCCACCTCCGATGCGCACAAAGAGATTGCCTTTAAAGGTGTGGTAAAAGAATCTGTTGAGAAGTGGAGCGGCACTGAATCTCGTCCAAAACCACCAATTACCCAACGCTGTACCCGTTAGAACAACGGCTTTAGGACGCTTTTGTACAGCACTCATAGCGGCAGTCACTCCACCCAAGTCGTGTCCAACTAGGATGGTGTTGTTGTCATAGTGTGGTAGGACTTCATCAACAAAGGAATCCAAATGCCAACTCTTTCTTTCGACTGCATCCTGAACCCCCGCAAAGTCTAGGGCTCTAACTGGCAACTTTTCCCATGCATCGGATCCTGCAGGAATAC
>CALDQI010000729.1:0-1535 GCA_937911635.1 uncultured Pseudomonadota bacterium
TTAGGTTTATCTGTCGTGATCGCAAGAAATAGGCGCCGCGTCAAAGTTATGGTCAATCTTAAGCGTCAAGAGGAAGCCCTCAAGAATGCGTTTAGCGAAGAGATGCAAGCTCTTGTGAATGAAGCGATGAAGAAAGAGCAAACAAAGGAGATGTGGGCGTATCTTGAACCGTACAAGGTCCCAAGAGACCACATCAGGCTCGAATCGAGTATTGGACAGGGATCGTTTGGAAAGGTGTGGCGCGGAAATTGTAGAGGAAAGACTGTTGCTGTGAAGCAACTTTTGAGCGATAGCGTCGACGCCCACGTTGCAAACGCATTTCGCAAAGAGTGCAATCTCATGGCTCTTTTACAAAAAGACGGAATCAGCCATGAAAATCTAATTCAAATGCTTTTCTGCTGCTGGGACCGCGAACTGCTCATGCTCATTGAATTTTGCGAGCTAGGTACAATAAATGATGCGCTCAGCCTGAACGCGACCGCAGATAACCCCGACGATAATTTATGGTGTACTATGGCGTATGGAATTGCCCGGGGTATCGAGTTCATGCATTCAAGAGAACCTACGATCATCCATCGTGATCTCAAACCAAGCAATATCATGCTCGGTACATTTGGAGAGGTTTGGGTTGTGGACTGGGGACTTGTAAAACGTTTGGGAGAAGATGAAGAGCATACGGAAAGAAAGCATATTTTTTTACACGGTCTTACCGATAATTATCAAACAGAATATGGTACGGTAGAGGGAACACCCGCATATATGTCACCCGAGCAAGCACGTGGAGATATTGATCAACTCGATCAGCGAAGTGATGTTTATTCCTTGGGCAGTATTTTATATGAATGTCTTTGTGGCAACAAAGCCTATATTGGGAAATCGAGTATTGACGTGATAGCAAATGTAAGTACTGGAAATTATCCGCCATTACAAGCCAATCGTTCAAAAATGATTGAAAGCAGTTCTTCATGGAAAAAACCTCCGTTGAGATTGGTCGAAATCTGCGAAAAAGCAATGGAATTTCGGCTTTCTGATAGATATAAGAATGCAAGTGATTTGGCAGATGATATTCAAGATTGGCTTGATGGAAAACACAGAATGTCTCAAGCTCAGGAACTTTTGGGTCAAGCGATTGCAAAGCAAGAGGAATTGATACAAGTTCGTATGAAAGGAGAGGAACTGATACAGGAATCCCAAGATGTTTTGAATGAAATATCCATACGAGCCCCTGTTGAACAGAAGATTACGGCTTGGGACAAGGAGGATGAAGGATATCGTTTGCTCAAAAAAGTAGAAAAAATGGAAGCCCAGAGCATTCACTTACTTCGTATGTCATTGCAGTTTGATCCCATGTTTCAACCCGCACATATAAAAATGCTCGAACATTACCGAAAAGAGCATCAATTTCTAGAACGTAAGGGGAAAGGTGTAGAGGCATCTTTGTGTGCAGATCAGATGCGTTGGCATTTGTCGGCAATTTCTTCAAAACATGTTTTTGCTTTGGAGATAAAAAAATACATAGAGGGTTTGGGGAAAGT
>CALDQI010000730.1:0-2684 GCA_937911635.1 uncultured Pseudomonadota bacterium
ATCCCAAACACTATCATCGCCTACTCTTTTTTCAGGTCTGTCTGAATATTTAGAACCTGCAGATGAAACGGTCGAATCGAGTCCAAAACACCTGATTTCCGTGGATACAAACAACGGCGTTGTCTATCACATCGATCCGACGGATGGAACTGCTGTCGAGATCTCAGCTGTTTCTACAGAGCATCAGATTAGTACAATGGATATCAACGATGAAGGCGTCGCCTATGTCTATGATCATGCCACTCGACAAATTGGAACCTTTGACCCTTGTACTGGTGAAGTGACTCTACTCCCAGCAGTCAATACAGATTACGTCATATGCGGCATGTCTTTTGACAACAACGGAGCATTGTATGCACTGGATAGTAAAGAAGACCTATTGTTGTCCTTCAACCCTGAGACGGGCGAAGCCACTCCCGTTGGTTCACTTGAGATGGATATCAGTGCCTGCGGGTTGGCTTATGACGCCCAGTCCAACAGATTGTTTGGGGCTACAGCATCGACGGGGGAAGTATTCACCATCGACATGAACACAGGCTCCACATTCCATCATTCGCAAACCAATGTTCCATTTGTCAGTGTGGGACTCGAATACGAAGAGGGAACAGACCGTTTGCTCACCTCCACTGGTCATGAATTGTTCTCCGTTGACCATGTCGACGGTACATCTACATTTGTTGGAAGTTTGGGAGGTGAGATCGATGATCTCGTGTATCATCCTGGATGTTGGTAGCGCCTTTTCCGTTGGGAATGGAACATTACAATCGGCCCCCAGACACAAACCGATTGCACTGATCGTTTAAATCGGGTCGCTGTACTTGGTCACAGATTCGAAGTCCCCGATCGATATCAAAACGACGTAGATTATAGGCTATACCCAACAAACATGAATCTCTTTCCTTGCCCGAACGACGACAGGTTGGGATAAATTCCTCTTCCGCTGTTTCAGAAGCACCCCACCCCAAACCGTGTATACAGTTCTCTCGATATAAATTCTGGGGACCAGGTGGCACCTGATCACAAGCATCAAACGCCGCGTCCACATCTACGCGAGCGAGATACTTTCCAATACCGTGCCAGCAGGTTTTTCGAGTGAGCAAGTCACCCTCTTCTTTGGCACAGTTGGCAAGCGCCAGATCTACATTCACCACAGCAATCTCACCGTTGACATCGTGACGACAAAAGTCTCTCCACTGACCGGCGTCATCGCAACGTCTAAATGCCCAAGGCGAATCAACCGTAGAATAGGCCAGCGCAATTCCGAATACACATTGATCACGCCACTTTTTTCGTTCAATACTGGGGCACAGTTCCAATGCCTTATCTCTATCTACAGGAGAGTAGAGTTCTGCAATATCTGCCATACACTCCCACTGGACTTCTTCACTGGAGATTTTGGCACACACTAGGTTGGCACCATTCAAATCGGTTTGCGCCTGCTGGCGAGCAAGTTGATGGAAACAAATGTCTCGAAACTGTTCTGGTCCGTTCAAACACCCTTCTTCTGTGTATAGGACCTCATCACCTTCTCCATCGGTCACTTCTTGGACACCTTTGGGCTTCGGCGGAATGGATATCACCCGAGAGGGAATCTCTGTGATGCTATTTACGAAAGTCGGGAATTGCCATTGAAGAAGCTGAATCCCCAATACCATTACCGTTAAGCAAATGGAATATAGTCGCCAAAAACTTGTCATGTCTCTCCTGTCCATGTAATTATCATACTATGGTTTTTACACAACACACGCACCTTCAGGCAATACTTCACTCTATCGTTCTTGTCACCCTCACCCTATGCATGGCGTGTCAAAGTGACCTGCCCATTCCTGTTGACCCACCAATGGAAGACCCTTCAGAGCAATGGCAAACCTTATTGGAACAATCGGTCAGCCTTGAGGGCATCGATTGGGTCACCATTGAAGCAAACAAGAATGTATTAGAGCAGTATGTCGCATGGATAGGGACAATCGGGCCACAAAGCAACCGAAGAAACGACACGCGATTCCCAAGACGAGGACGATCGAACCACAAACTGGTTCATTGGATCAACGCGTACAATGCCTGGATGATGTACAGCTACTTGCATCATGGAAAACCAACAGACATCAGTTCGATTGATGCCACAAACGGCTACCTCTGGGGACAACGCATCTACATTGACGGTGAATACACATCCTTCTCACACGTCAAGCATGAACGAATACTCGCTGACTTCCAAGACCCGCGCCTACACTTCATGCTCTATGAACTCACAGAGAATAGTCCTCTACCGAAATTCTGGACTGCCACGATGTGGAAATCGAAAGTGAACCTATTCGCACGGAAATTCATGGCATCCGGACAAGGGGCAATCCAAACGGATCAAGGCTGGGAGTTCCATCCAATGTTTGATCGATATCAAAACGATTTCGTCGATTGGAGCGAGCATGAAACTCTGTGTGCATTCTTAATGGAGTACACCAATGGAAACCTTAATCTGTGGCTAAAAGAAGCACACAACACCGGTTGTAATCTTGTATTCTTTGAAGAGAGCACTCAGATTCCATCCAGTTCAAAGCGCAATTCGCCAGAATAGTCGTAAACCGTTAAGAATTGGGTACTCGAACGATATGAGGTACCGATGACCCGACAACCAAAACCAGCATGGCTTAAAGTAAAAGCCCCTGGCGGAGATCGCTATCAGC
>CALDQI010000731.1:0-2113 GCA_937911635.1 uncultured Pseudomonadota bacterium
GCAAGGCCCTGATCTTCGGAACGATGGCACCAAGGTATGGGTCCTTTCCTGGTAAAAACGATAGCTCGATCTCAAAACGGATTTATAACATAACAGTGTTCCGCAATAGAAATAATTTCCGTTTGACAATACTGTTTGGAGCCAGAGTCGACTAGGAACTCTTGAGCTTGCATCATGCTTGTGTGTCCCGAACTGAGAGTACTTGCGGTGTGACATCGCTCTCGTTCATACGTGTCACCATACCCGAATCGTTGATTGTCCGGACCTGTACAGGCTCGTCTCCACTCTTGTGCCGCACACAGTCGCTTCCCCGAATCAGCGCAGGCCTGCTTGGCTTGATCAAAAGATGCATTCGCCAGTGGTCGTTGATTCGGAATGTTGGGGTACTCAAACGCATCAATCCAAAAGCTGCCTTGTCGATGATCATCATCAACAATCTTCACCATGTGTTTACTGTCAGGTGGTTGAATGCTGTCTTGTTGATACACGATGGGATCTGGACAACCCAAGATAAAAATAAAGAGCGTCATACGCGATGGCAAAGAAGATGTAATGATAGGCTAATACTGTTATTGACTTTTAATGAGGTAACATGTCTAGATCTATAGAACAGCACCCAACGGTCCGAAGATTGAAAACAACACGATTTGGGTTTGGTACCATATCTTTTTGTGTATCTGTAGGACTCTTGTACTTGATACTCAGTATCACATTTCAAGTCGATCTAGAGGTCTCTGACGGCGGACAGTTCATTTTTAAACCGTGGTCATGGGACCAGTGGTGGTGGTTGGTATTGGCGGCTCTTGGTATTGGTGTAGGGAGTTTGACAAGTGATCACTTTGAGTCCAACCCAGAGTTCGTTCGGATATTTCCATCGGGAGAAGATGTACCGAATTGGTTGACCAATACGACTGAAATTTGTGAAATGGTAGAGCAGTTGTCTGTTGACATGGATGTTGATATTGACAGAGTGTACGTGGCCAATGAGCATATCCCAAATGCATTTGCATCGCTGGTTTTGCAACGAGGACATATAATTGTCTTGTATCGAAATCTTTTGGATATCATGGATAAAGACTCTTTGAAAGCGGTGTTGGCTCATGAGTGTGCACATGCAAAAGGAGAGGATGTTCGCTATAGAATGCTCAATATATTGCCCCGTCTATTGATGATCTGGATAGTGCTCCTGAAGGGAGTTCAATTGTGCGGCGTGGTTTTGTTGGCATCCGATTTGTGGGGGCTGGGAGTGCGTTTATTTACGTTCTTGCTTTATATCTTTATGGTGAATGTTTTATTTACAGTGATTAGATGGTTTGAAAATCAGTATTCACAAGTGAAAGAAAATTTGGCTGACATATACGGTGCACACTATACCTCAGTAGAGGGGAGCATCAATGCCTTTTTAAGACTGAACGATCGGTCTCATACATTGGAACTGTTGGAAAGTGTACTGAAACAACGATTCGATACCATCGATCCAAAGAGTGTACAACTAGCCGTAAAATCTTTCCCGCCTGGAGCCAAGGACATTGAGCAGATGAAAGTACTGATCATCAGACTATATGTAGCATCGAAGGTAGGATGGCTTTGTCAAAGTTTGGATCTAGAACTAACGGATGGTTCCGACTTAATTGAGAGACTTACAGAGGAACTACTCTCCAATCTTTCCGATTTGGAATCAGATGAAGAGTCACTCGTTGACTGTCCATTTGCATGGCAACAATTTGACTGGAACCACGATGGATTTTTGCAAATCGATGAACTGAGCGCGATGGTTAAAAAACTACGTGAAGATCCCAAGGCGTTGACGAACGATGAAGGCGGTGGAACACATCCGCCGATGAGAGACAGGATTTTACTGCTTGCAGATGTATTTATTCCGGAATCGCAAAAGGGGTAAGCGTCCGATTTGGGAGTGCATCAACGTGGTCGATTGGGTTCAGTCTATTCTCTGTTGCGAAAGCCCAATACAACCAACATCAGTCCGAGCCAACTCATAGTTTGAGGACTGGCTGTCATGCAGCCGCCCTTTGGTTCTTCAGCAGGTTCAGTAATCTTAAATTGATAGGTGTGGGTGTCACCATCATCGTTGTTGTCATCGACAGCTGCAATC
>CALDQI010000732.1:0-5975 GCA_937911635.1 uncultured Pseudomonadota bacterium
CGACCATTGCCAAAAGAAGCCATCTATCAAAATATCCCAGACGGTAATGGTGCAGTATTTGAGTTGTACCCCATCTTTTCTTCCTACAGCAATGTTGACCCATTGGATATAAAAAACCAACTTTGTTTACAACAGGTAGAACACCATCGACCTTTGTTGATTTCCTGTATGGGAACGAGAACGGACAACAGTGTGGACTGGATTTTGAGAACCAATTTCTTTGAAGATGCTCTATACAAATCAGCGCACAATTGGAATCAGTTGCTACCCGATATCGGCGTGGACACAATCGTGTACCATCGAGACTGGTTCTCCAGTGGTGATCTGGAGCGACTAGATACTGTCTTACTTCAGTGGTTTGGTAACCCGACGATTGAATCAGACAGTGGGCATATTTTAATTTGGACGCTCGCCGGCACGCTGGCCAATCGACAAGAGGCTCAAGGGGCTTTGCGAACCCATTTCCCAGAAATCGAATGACTGTACAGCAAACGATAGCAAGGATTGGTCTTGTTGTTGGTGGATTCATCTTGATAGTCACCATTTTAGAAGTCGGCTGTAGTTTTTTCGCTCCGCAGCCCCCATTGAGTTTAACAACGGACCTCCTCAACAGAGGTCGATTTACGACACCCGGTATCCATCACAACCGTCAATCTGAATTTGCCACCTCCCTTGAAGTCAACTCCGATGGATTCGTTGATTATGAATGGGCTGACAATCAACCAACAGATATCTTATTGATCGGAGACTCTTTCGTTCAAGGAGCTCAGGTTCCAATGGATAAATCAATCGGACGAAAACTGCACAATGAACTCAATCAAAACATCAAATCGATGGGGATCCCTGGAGCTGGGACCACAACAGAACTCTTGCTGTTGGAGCACTGGATTGATGTACTGAACCCCGAAATCGTACTCATAGGATTCTTACCTTCAAATGACATCTTGAACAACCACCCTGACTTAGAAAGCAAATCTGATAAACCTTTTGTAGACTTGACAGAGTGGCGCAAGGCACAGTCCCTCAGCATTCAAATGAACGAACCAAGTACCGATACATCTGGTTTAACAGCACACAGTCATTTAATCCGTTGGTTTACACGAGCTATGTACACCAACCAAGTTCAACGAACCAAACTAAACAAAGGAGACGGTGTCCCTCTTGATTGGCATGTCTACAACCCTGAAATAAATCCAACATGGACAGAAGCGTGGTCTATTACATCAGCATTGTTTAAACAGATCAATGAAGTGTGTGCCAGTAAAGGCATCGTTTTAAAAGTCGTTTTGTTTCCCAGCATAGAAGAGGTCTCTCCCTCGTATCAAAAGCAAATTCAGTCCAACTATCCTTCAACACACCAATGGAGATTCGAACAGGGGCTCGAAGTACAAGCCCTAGAAGTCCTACGGTCAGCAGGTATCGATTCTAACAACATCCTGAGCCTATACCCCTCGTTCATATCGCACGTAAACTCAGATGACCTCTACTTTCAAATGGACCACCACTGGACACCGTTGGGTCATGCTCTCGCCAGTACAGAGGTTAAGGACTGGCTGGGATCTGAATGATCTGTAAACCGTTGTATTCTGTTGGCTGCACAGGCAGCTGCTGAATAATCTGCAATATCTTCTCCCAATCATTTGGAGCATATTTGTTGGGGTCAATGACAATGCTTCCAATCCCACTATCTTGCAATTCACTCCAGCCTTTACGGACCGTTTCGCGACTACAAGGAAAGTAATCCATCGGAAAGATGACCGTCTCCGTGTGGACCAGTTCACACAAGAAAGCATTCTCGATCACAAAGGGTGACGGAAATCCCATGATTGGATCCGCTACAGGATGATCATGCTGCAGTTGATACCAGAAGTGAGATCGGTTGAACCGGTTGCTGTGTGAAACAAAGAAGGGTAGATGCACCACCCCACCATTGGGAACCGGCAAGTTATTCATTCGTTCATCTGTCGGTAGAGACTGTACAGGCAATGGGAACTGCGGAGTTCGCCAACATACTTCCCCCAAAAGACAGATACCAACAATCAACCCAACCCACGGTCTCCACCTAGAAGATATCCACACTAAAGCCACCGAGACCAACACAGACATAAAGACCCCACTCACCAACACATATCTAAAGGGCTCAAGAATCATTTTTCCAAGCGGTAACAGATAACTCCACCAGTAAATCGGGTTGTAGGGTTCGGAGAGTTCGGTGAATGGATTTATCGAGGCAAATGGGCCAATGCTGGTTCCAATCCCAATGACAACCCCACATACAGCCAATACGCGAAACTCTTTTGCCTTCCATATACCGATACTTACCAGAAGCCACGTCAACACTCCCCATTGGAAATGTCTTGTAAACCGCGCCACCTGTTCCATCACAACAACGGGCTTCGGCAGTATACCCATCAACTCCATCGCAAACGCTGCAAACCGAGTTTCTTTATCGGCTCGCAATCCATCAAAGGGATATACATGTCGCACAGACTCAACTGTATCGGCTGCCACCAACGAACCCGCTTGATTCATCACATAGGCCACTCTTAAGCCATAAAACATCAATAGAAGGGCTGCGACCCAGGAGAGGTTCCAAAGTAAACGCGCCCAGTCATCCGCATAACGGTACATGTACCAAAGCAATACCGGTAATATAGGAATAAACAGGACAAAATTGTAGGGACAGGTCAAGAATCCCACCGCAAAAAACAACCCTGCGAACAGCCCATCCGATGGATTGTCTTCATCCACAGCCCTCTTTGTGAACCCAAGCCCCAACGCGAAAGGCCATACATGAGTCAAGTCTGTGATATTACTCGCAAAACCATAACTAATTAACAATGGTTGCCAAGCAAAGAACACACCGACGACAAGATTGATCCACTTGTCTCCACCACACTGACGACTGAGAAATGCACCGGCCATGATATTGAACAGCATCACACTGAACAGCAGAAGATTAAAGACGATTCCATACTCATTGTATTGATTAAACCCAAGTACATCTCCAAGCCAAAAGAAGATACCCGCAAACAAATCTGGGTTGTTTAAGGTTCCAACCAGCGGAAAAGAAGCGGTCTCCACCCGTCCACCAAACCACATCATAGGCTCAGAAAAGGTGACGTAGGACCAAACTTTGATCGGAAATTCTGAATCTCGGATTGAAATCACCTGAGACGACCAATCGAGACCCAGGTTCGAAAATGGAATCCAAGCACACAATATGGCAAAAAAGTACCACAGCCAAAGGTCAATAGCCCCTTTATGTTGTTTATTAGAATTTCTCACACGTATGCCATTCAACAAAACTTTGGTGGAAAGTGGTTATCAATGATAGATTTAGCGTAACGAAATTGAGGAGACATGATATCGAAATTATTTGGAAAAATACGCGCTTTGTTTTCTAAAGATGTTTTATCTTTGAAAGATAACTGGCTCGATGCTCAATCTTCTCAGCAACACAACAAAAAGTTACACCAGCAAAACTCGTACTTGGAAGAGTTCAACATCTCCTATTCAGAAGAGTTGTCTATCACTTCCTTGGGCAAAGAAGCGAACCGAATATTTTTAGACGTCACCCTACAAATTGACGAGGCAACACGTACAATTGGATTGTTCGACATAGAGGATGAACGTATTGCCTCAATGGATTCCTACCCCGATGCCGTTCCAGATTTGCAGGATTTTGTTGAAGCATTGTCCAATGACCTTCCTCCTGTTGAACGAGCGGAATTTCGACTCCGAGTCAATCCTTTCGGTCAATGGGGTATGTGGATTGACGCTGCAAACTTGGATATTCGTACCCTTCTCAATGAGCAACGCTGGCTTACGCGTTGGATGGAACAAGCCCACATCGAGATTGGTCCACATCGGAAGTACCTACGGAGGATAAACAATCGGCTTTCATTAGAACCCCCTTTTCCGCGACAGTGGTTCAAAACATTTTTACCGACAACCAATCAAGACTTTATGCTGTGGTCTCTGGTCGGAGTCGATTCACAACACAGCGACAATGGTGTCAAGCATCTTGTTCATTCGATCACCAAACTCTTGTCTCATTGTGAAGATGCCACCCACTGGGTAGAATTTGATGCTGGGTGTGGAACCTTTACGTTGCCATTATCACAGGTTGTTCACCATCTGACGGCCGTGGAATCGTCAACCATCTCAAAACAAAATCTTCAACGCGCCCTTAAGCATCACTCCATTGACAATGTTACCGTTTCTTCACTCAACGTACAGCGTCACACAGAACAGACCGACAAACTACTCGAACGAACAGACGGGGTCTTTGTAAACCCGCCCAGATCGGGATTGGGTCCCATTATACAAACGCTGGAAAAGCTCGAACATCCTCCACTGTACATTGTATATGTCTCCTGTAATGGCCGAACGCTCTCAATGGATGGACAGACATTGGTCTCAATCGGTTATACTCTAGAATACATTGAAGGTGTGGAACAACTTCCCCATACTTCACATTGCGAATGGATCAGTCTTTGGAAACGTACAACGTGAGGAAACGATGATACTCTACACACTTTTACAAACCGCCCTTGCCAATTGCCCCACAGACGAAACCATTCAAGGGAATTTAACTTGCTCCAGTACCTTTTATGGGATGGTCGATGCAACTGAGGCCAGTCATCTCGGCGGAGAGTGTTCCGATGGAGGCTGTTATACATGTGGTGACCCCTATGCAAATGAGGCACAAGTCGCTCCTGAAGCAGTGTACACCTTTCACTGTCAGCAGTCTGGGACTGTCCTGATGGAAATCACCGATCTACCGTGTGATTTAGATATTTACATCCTAGATGACACTTGCAGCCCAAATACTGGATGTGTAGACGGGTCAACCCAATCGTTCAATGCCACTGACTCTGTAGAGTTCGATTGTACCGCAGGAAACAATTATTACGTTGTTGTTGAGGCCTATGGAACCAATCATCTGGATGTCGCCTCTGGCCCCTGTACTGATGACGGCACCAGTTCTGGAAACATTATCTCGCCAACCTACACTTTGAGTTTTGATGTTTCACAAAGTACTGGCTGCGCAGAAGATTGCGACAACGGCCTCGATGATGATTTAGATGGGTTTACTGACTGCTTGGATGATGATTGCTGGACTGAACCCTTGTGTTGCGACTTAGATGGGGACGGTAGTTTTGCTCAGGATTGTTTGGGGACCGATTGTGATGACAACAATCCTACTGTCTATGGTGGAGCTCCTGAAGATGGCGGTGACGGTTCAAACAATGGAGATGGAATCGACAATTGGGCATGTTTGGCATCTTCCAAAGATGATCAAACACCATCTGCACGTAATGAAATTATCATTTCATCACAAGCAAAAGGTTCCATTTTTAATACACATGCAATTCGTGTTGGGGATATGAAATTAGTTTGGTCGCCAAATTTATTATATACCAATAAACTATGGTATTTCCCACCAGGTTCAAAAGAATATGATTATACCATTAAGTGCGGTAAACCACCAAGTGATATAAGTGACAATTTATGTGAAGATGAAAACACACCATGTCTTTATAACATTACCGCTGATCCATGTGAATTTGTAAACCTTGCTACGAAATTACCAAATTATGTTCAATCATTAAAAACAAAAATTAATGAATATAAAAAAACAACTGTATTAACATGGAAACAATTCCATAAAACCGATACTCGTGCTTTGCCATCTAACCATGGCGGTAAAGTACCAATACAACCAAATACAATAAAAGGTGGGGCATCCGAATATAATGGTGTATGGAAACCTTGGCTTACAAAGGAAGAAAGTAAAACATATTATCCAGAATTCTATGTAGGGCCAGGATATTGAGAGAGGAGAGAGAGGAAGATTATATACTTCGTAAAAAAATATACTCAAATCAAAAAATAATAATAAAATAATGTGTTTAAAACTCGTACGAAGCGTATCATATACGGGAGAATCAAACATAAAGAACACATAT
>CALDQI010000733.1:0-4211 GCA_937911635.1 uncultured Pseudomonadota bacterium
CCTTTCATCAGCTGGAGCACAATTAGGTCACGATTCTTTTTCAGAATGATGCGACCATTTGGCAGTGTATGCACAATCTTAAAACCACCAATAGAGTTCCCTGTCCATAGCAATCGTAATCCTTCATAGGCTTGCGTCGGTTTGTAATGCAACACGATGCCTTGAGGGATTTTTTCTGCAAAGACATCGAGCGATTGTTGGACTGTGGGTTGATCAGCAAAGGCTGTAGCGATGTCATCAAAATGCGTCGAGCCATAAGCCCATGACGTATGCACAGTTGTTTGCAGCGATTTGGTTGAGGAGACGCCATCATCACCGTATTCATAGTTGTAGAGTAGTGTCCAACGTCGATCGTTGTCGCCGGAAAGAAACGCAAAGCCATCTCCCTGTGTAGCCGGAAGACGATAGATGCTCGTGGGACCTTTAAGCAGCAACTGCTTCTTAGGACCATCGAGTCGTTTTCCAAGAGATTTTCGATACCAGTAGTATTTCAATGGTACTTTGGTCAGACTTCTATCGAACCAGTAGAGAATATCTCCATCGTCATGCCAGACTCCAGAGATTCTCGTCGTTTCACTTATGGTGTCTAGTAGGGTTTGATTGGTAACAGTTTCATTTGAAAGGGTGATCTCCCAAATTTCACGGGGCAAAGAACCCTTTTCTTTGAGCCCGCCGATAGTTGTAGCAAAGTGGATTAGATGAGGTCTTTTGCCTTGGGGAGTACAGTGAATTGCGGTTATGAATCGATCGTCCTCAATCGTGTGGACTGTATTGAGTTTGAGATTCTTATTCTTGACTGTAATGGTATAGATGTTGGTGGCATCGTAGGTGATGATGCCACCGTCAAAGTGTCGAATTTCACTGACTTTGAGTCCATTCTCTGAACCATCCAAATTGATTGGTGCAAGAGTTTGCGTGGTGAGATCGAATGACTGTAATCTTCCATTGACGAGTAGGACAAGGTACTTATCTAGATGAATGATCCTTAAATCACCATACGTCTTTTCACACGTTGGAACGGAGTTTCTCAGTAAAGCCTGTTGGTATGACCATGTGGACCCATCATTGCTATAGGGTTGAATATACACGCCCGTACCCTCAGTAGAGACCACCCAAGCTTGGCTCTGATACCAAAATGCCGAATGAATGAAACTTGGGCTGCGTTGTGGCAATGCATTTAACTGGTTTTGACAACCGTCGTTGATTTTCCAACTGCGTATATTTTTGTCGATGTCGGCGGTAACCAATAGATCTCCGCATTGCTCTACAATCTTCATCTTTCCGTTGTGCCCACGAAATAATCCGACACAGTATTCATCGTTGTTACCGGTATTATCTCCCGCAGAGAAGGACCATAGTCTCGCATCATTGTCTTCTGAAATAGTTAGAAATAGATCATTGTGTTCAAGAAAGGTGCCGGAGATACGTATGGCATCTTTGATGGTACCATAATGTAGACTGAGTCTATGAGATGCAGGGTACGGAGTGGTGAGATCATCATCATTAATGAACGACGTAATATCGAAAAACGCCATAAAACTTTTGACACCATAGAGCAACAATCTAGAGCCTTCTAGAAGGCCACCGATGAGTCCAAGATTTTTGGCATCGAGCACCGCTTGATCGAGTTGTAACTGGTGTTCCAGAAGTATTGTGGCATCTGGTTTACCTGTCTTTTTCTTCGGTTCGATCCATTCATGAATCCGAAGCATCCCTTTATATCCGACCGTGAGCAAACGATTGTTTGGTAACTCGTGTGCGAATATGATGAGATTGAACGTTTTATCACCCTTTATGTTCTTTAGAGTCACGGCCTGATGTCGGCTGGCTGAATACCAAGTTGCATTGCGTTTGGCCTTTGTAGTACCACCACCGGAGACAATTCCATCATCTGTTTTTATGGGCATCTGTTTTGGAGCTGCTGTGAGTTTACATGCAGAACTCACTTGTACAGTGTTCTTTTGATCTAGATACACTTTTACCAATTGTTCCCTGTAGAGTGCAAAAATAGTACCCAAGTGTGAGACGGCTAAGTTAAACTCTTTGCTGACACCAGAGGATACGGTTTGACAGTGTAACGATTGCTGATCGAGATTGCTCAACACATCAATTTCATACATCGTTTCTGTCGCTCGTTTTCCAAATATTCCAACTTGAGTGGTTGAGATGGGACAAATTTGAACAATATCTGCCTGATAATCATGGGTGTTGTGTGTACCTGTGTCTTTTGCTTGGAATCCCAGTTCCATAATTCGCACATGGACGATTTGGTCGATGTTGTATACCACAGCAATCGTTTCTGCATCAATGTGTTGTACAATGCAGTCCGCAATTGTGCCTGGCTCACTCAATCCGACGAGTTCCACATCCGGAATGCTTCGATTTACGTTGTAAATGGAGATTGAATTAAAGATACCTTTGGCGCCACCGATGACCAAGTAAAAATTAGCATCGATGAAGATGATTCGTTCTACTCCCTCATCATATCCAACAGCAGATACTTGATGATTAAATACCGGAAAGTGTTCTGCGTTCACGTGACGGAGCCAAAAATCATCAAAGGCGGGTTTATTGATAAAATAATTGGCATCTTGCTGATGGCGTTGACTTTCATCTGCCTTTTGAAGCCAAGTGACTTGCGGAGAGGCGATAGCCTTTGTTTGATACAACATCGATGCGCTATTGTGCAACACAGGATCGTTGTTATTCTCTAGGACAGTTCGAATTCCATTGCTGAGTTTTCCACGTAGTTCACGGAATACTTGTTGTGTGGTCGTAGGTGTGGAGTTGGCGGTTGTTGTCGTTCCAGTTGCTTGTTGTAACAGTAGATCTTTCAGTTGTAGTGAGTCTGAGAGTTGATCGATATTTTTAATGAGAGTATCCAATCGTTTGGTGGCCAAGGACTTGGTGAGTTCCAATACATTCGAATCTATGATTGGCGTTAAGTTTGCTTCCATTCTCAACACCCAACCGAAAGCCAAATCTCCGTTGGGTTCAGATTCATTGAGTGCCACTCGTTTGACCAATCTGGGGATACTGTGCAAGGCTTCTAGGATGTAGGGTTGATGTTGAGGTGTCGGTTTGAACCCTGAACTACACAGCAATTCGAGTGTAGTGACCGTTAATGGAATTTGGACTATCTCATCTAGACTACTGTCTTCAGAGCCTATGACCTTTCGTATGACAGAAAATTCAGGACGTCGTAAAAATACGACGAGTAATGGAATGAGACGTGAGATATCTTGTAAAAATGGATTGCTTTCAGATGGAATGATGGTGTCATAGGATGCAGCTGTGATAGTGTCATCTATGGTAATGTGTCCATTACGAATGTTCTCTCCAACAGCTGCAATAATGGAGGGATTACCTTTCGCTATTTGGACCAGTTTGGCAACGTAATCTCGACCACGTTGAACTTGTAGTGTTTGGACGAGATGAGCATCCAAATTTTCGTCGAGCAGAAGACTTTTGGCACCATATGCACCCATAGTTGGTAAGTGGGCGCCTGGTGGATTGTTTCCAACCGGGTGACGAAAGGAATATACAATTTCATTCCAACGTTCCACTTGGGCCGGTGCGAGTTTATTGGAGAATGTCGTGGGATGGGAATCTTTTCGGTCATCATCGTCATTTGTCGCAGTTGCCAACGTACCTATGTCATAGATAAACTCAACCTGTGTATGATTGCACATCCAGTCATCGATATCTGTTTGTTGATTGAGATTACCGACGGAGATGTCCAAGGCTGTTGCAACAGAGAATACTTGCTGAACATGTTGTCCTTCATAGGTCTTAACCCTGCGTTTTTGATCATAATTTTCGACAACGATATCTTTTGTGTACCTCGACCAACTGGTCACGGTAGATACCAGTGTGCTCAAGAGTTCTTGCTTAGATATCAAGGGATTACAGAGGTTGTGGATGTCATCGAGACCGATGAGGAGATACGGCTGATGACTGAGTCCTGTAAATTGTGCCATTAAATCGTTTACATTTTCGCGCAACGATTCTCCGGTTAAAGAAGTGTCTGGATCTGGAAGAGACTTCTGTTCACGAACCCATAATGT
Organism: uncultured Pseudomonadota bacterium; assembly: GCA_937911635.1. GTDB lineage: Bacteria > Myxococcota_A > UBA796 > UBA796 > UBA796 > CAJWHX01. The sequence goes on from CALDQI010000733.1 coordinate 4,068, forward strand.
CAGAGCTTCTTGAAGTGTTCTAAAAAATGCATCTAGTTCTGCGATGGGTTCACCTTTTGCAAAACGATGGCTGAATACGTAGGTAGTACCTTTTTGAGCGCGATTTTTAAGCCAAGACAACAGAACTGTACTTTTGCTGCATTG
>CALDQI010000734.1:0-3550 GCA_937911635.1 uncultured Pseudomonadota bacterium
TAATATTGTTATTTGCATTGTTGTTTTTGCTCTTCAGTTAACTCCACCTCAGTAGAGATTCCCAATTGTGAATCGATACCGTCTTCTTTTGGAGGAGAAGAGTTCAACATCTGTTCTGTCTCAGTGATCAATTTGCCAAGTTCAGAATCTTCACCACTGTCGATATTGAGTTCTATTTGCTTGGCTGCATTGAGAGTACTCGTTCCTGCATCTACTTGTCCATCTATGTGTAATATCCTTGATTTTTTGCACAAAAACTTAGCGTGCTCTAATGGGAATACCGCTACCAAAGACTCCCTTTCCGATAGCAGTTTCTTTGCCAAATCCATTTTTGATTGCTGAGCGTACACCCATGCCAATGAACCAGAAAACGCACCAGCTGCAGCAGTCATCGTGGACAAACAAATCTCGACTGCTTGAATCAAATGCTGCTCTGCATCATCCAAACGATCCATCTGAATGTACAAATCGCCAATATTCCCAAGATTGATCCCAATGCTCTTTTTGAGTCCTATCTCTTCCGCAATCTGAACCGCTCGTTGAAAGTGCTCAATCGCCTGTTGATACTCTCCAATATTTTTATACATTTCCCCTAGATTTCCAAGAGTAACACATTCACTCTTTCTATCTCCACCACTTTGAAACAACGCTAGGGCTTTTGTACAGATCACAATCGCCTGTTGATACTCGCCCATATTATTGTGTACGTTTCCGATATTGCTAAGATGCATACCCTCACTGCGCTTGTCCCCAATCTCTATTGCAATCTCGATGGCTCGATTATAGTATTCTATCGCTTCTTGACGCAACCCCCTTCTCTGGGACACGATTCCTAGATTACCCAAGTACAATCCTAAAATGCGTCTATTTTCAGTTTCTTCAAGTATCTGTACCGCCTGAGTGAAGTGTACGACCGCTCTATCATATTCCCCCAGGTTTCTATAAATCATCCCTAGATTTCCCAGATGACATCCTTGGTTACTTTTGTGACCAATTTCGAAAGCAATCTCTATGGCTTGCTGATAGTTGGGAATGGATTGAGCGTATTCTCCTAGGTTTTGGTATACAAGCCCGAGGGAGCCGAGCGCTCTTTCTTCTTTAAATCGATCTCCCTGCTCTCTGGCTATCTTCAGTGCTCGTTGGAAATATTCGAGCGCAGTCTGATACTCTCCGGTATTTCTTCGCATTTCTCCGCACAGAATTAGAGCCTCCGCAGTTAACAAAAGCAATCCATGTTCTTCTGAAAGACGCAATGCCTCGGTATACTCCCTTTGAGAACTCTTAAAGTCCTCTTGGAGTGCAAACACCTTCCCAGTTTTCAATTTGACCTGCACAATCCCTTGTACATGTTCGAGATGCCTATAAATTTCAAAGGCGCCGTTGTATGCTGCCAACGCCTCCTCAAACAATTCCCCTGCTTGATCAAGTTTGCCCTTTTCAATCAATGCCTCTGCTTGATTTAAGAGTACCTGCGAATCCTCCTCTGTTTCCACATGAAGTGGAAATGTTGACACTTCAGGAACCGACTCTGCATCTTTTACACGACTGCCCTCGCTATTTGTCGCTGCTAAGTGTTCGGAGGTAGAGTCTTCTTTTGCAAACTGTTCTACTGAACCAAGAGACTTATCATCGTGCTCTGATGCATCCTGTTGAACGACTGGAGAGAAGTCTGCTTTGATTTGGCTACGTTTCATTTCCAGTCTGGCTTCTTTCATTTGTCCGGAGATTCTCAAAAATCGAATCTTCGACATCTGAACAGACATATAATGAGTCGCATCCACATTATTTCTGCATAGAAATACATCCGACAGCTCGATTCCACGCAAAATAGGTCCTTTTGATCCAAAGTGACTCAAGGCTGTTGTACAGCATCGGTACGCATCTTCAGGTTCTCCTTTTGCAACCCCAATCATTACGTTGTCCAATTCTGCGCCTAGCAAATTGGCTGCGATGGACTCCTCTACTGTTTGAAATAAATCCCCGTAATATCGAGCGTGTCTTTTAGGAGCCTGTTCGATACTCGGTCCTTCATTATGAAGTTCTGTAAACTTATGTGAAGTATACTCCTGTATCGAAGCCAGAAGCGCATATCGAAAACGACCGTCGCTTTGACGTTCTTTATTGATAAGATTGTCATCGTACAAGGCTTCAATCATATCCATTATACTGGGTGGATCTTCAAAATTGGACACATCAATTATCGCTTCTGCTGCCGGTAAATCAAAACCATTTCGAAACACACTACATTGAGCGAAGGCGTGTTGGATTTCTTCTGACAACAGATCCCAAGACCAATCCAGAGCCCCTATTAAAGCAGGCTTATCTGTATCTCGCAGACGACCTTGCAACAGAGAAAACCGCTCGGACAGACGACTTAATATATCCGCAACTTGGAGTGTAGATGCTCTAGCGGCAGCCAGTTCAATGGCGAGTGGCAAGCGGTCCAGCTTATTGACAATCTGTCCAACAATATTTCGATTTTGATCGGTGAGTGTAAAATCTGGGTAGGCCTTCTGAGCGCGTTGTAAAAATAATTCCACACCTTCTAAGAGAGACATCGGTTCAAGGCGTATGACCTGTTCATCTTCTCTTCCAAGTTTCAATCTGCTTGTGACGATGAGGCTGATATCTGCACACGATGTCAGTAGCATTTGCACCGCTTCGTTCGCCGGTCCAATCACCTGCTCAACATTGTCAAAAATCAACAGTGTCTTACCATACTCTTCCAATGCCTGACCAATCTGTTTCCATGGATCCTTAGGTGTCAAAACGATCGACAAAACCTTAGATAATTCTTGTTCAATACCAAGCAAATCTGTCGCCGTAGTCAGATCGCAAAAAATAGATTCTTGCCCCTCAACATTCCGCCATTGATTGCTGACTTCGAGTACCAAATGGGTCTTTCCAACACCTGCAGTCCCTACAAGGGTCACCAACTTGTGTTCACTCAACCCAGCGCTTATTTGATTGATTTGAATCCGCCTCCCAACGAATCCACCCCTCTTCTTTCGAAGCAGCACTGTCGCTTTGTGATCTTTTTGCTGACGTTCATTCCAGTGATTTGCCTCTTCATGTGGTAGAGACTCCAGATAAATGCGCATTCGCCGGCGAATCTTCTGTTGTCTTTTTAAATCTACATCGAGCAGAGCTTTCAGATAGTCTTCGTACTCAAATGCAACCAATTTTTGATGAGTCTGAGTCAGTTCTGGATCATAGACCAAGGCGCCTTGAAGTAGATGGTGCATCTCTTGTCGGTTCTCTTCTATTTGTTCCTGCAGAGCCAAAGATTCTCCCCACAAATTCCACGCATCTGTTGACTCTACACCGTGCAACTTCATCTGCGTTTCTGCCTTTGACCAGACTTCAAACCTCTCACTCAGCAAGGTGGTCTGTGCTTGTTCAATCTCCTGTACCTGCGAAAGAATCTTCATCGCCTTTTCTTTGCGTTCTGCACCATCCAACCAGGAACGTATATCTGACGCCATATCCAACGCATCATCATATCGATCTTCAATATTGAATTGCATCGCCTTTTCACAAATTCGTACCA